>CALVPC010000029.1 GCA_944350405.1 uncultured Bacilli bacterium | reverse complement strand
ATAGTTAAATAAAGCGAAATATCTTCTAAATAAGAAACTTTATGACCATTAATCTCTAAAACTCTATCTCCTTTTTCTAAACCAGCAATCTCTGCCGGAGATCCTTCAGTAATGTCATATAAAACAGGTTCAGTCGAAGGAGCACCAGCAATAATAGCAGATAAAAATAAAATTATAAAAGCTGATATAAAGTTAAAAAACACCCCTGCAAACATAACTAAAAATCTTTGAAATACAGTTTTATCCTGTAAATTTTTTCCTTTAGTTTTCTTTCGTTGCTCTTCATCTACCTCTTCACCAGCTAAAGAAACAAACCCTCCAATAGGAATAGCTCTAATAGAATATTGCGTTTTATCTTTAGCAATTTTTTTCCAAATAAGTGGACCCATTCCTATTGAAAACTCATAAACATGAACACCAGTAAGTTTAGCAAATAAAAAATGTCCCCATTCATGTATTAATACTATAACACCAAGAATTAATATAAACAAAATTATGCTTAATATCATTTTGTCCTCCTTATAAAATGTTAATAAATAGTGCAAATGCAAGTACTACAAATATAAGACTATCAAGTCTATCTAAAATTCCACCATGGCCAGGTATTAATTTAGAAAAATCTTTTACTGAATAATATCTCTTAATACTAGAAAAGAATAAATCTCCAATCTGTCCTATAATGCTTAACAATAAAGTTGAACCAACTAATAAAACCATATTAATATCAGAATTAATTATAAAACTATAAAATATTACTCCTAAAACCGTCCCTATTAAAGTACCTCCAACTGCGCCTTCCCAAGTCTTTTTAGGAGATATTTTTTCACACATCTTATTTTCACCAACAAAATAACCTGTAAAATAAGCAAATACATCTGTACCCACTGTAATTACTATTACATAAAGCAAATAACTAATATCATTATTACTTATCATTACAAATGAATTATATGCTATTGAAAGAAAAATTGTCATACCTAGTACGTATAAAGCATCACTAATATTATATTTATCATTGTTATTAATAAATACAACAGGTATAAAATATATTAAAAAGATAGCTATTAGTATTTTATAAATAATATCATAATTACTTGAATATATATTAGTACCCAAATATATAAATACTGCTAATAATATATATGAAATTAATCTTATTGGAAGAGGAATTTCTTTAGACTTCTTTCTTAAATGAAGAAGCTCATATAAAGAAGCAACTCCTATTATCATCGTAAATATTTTAAAAGGAAGTCCTCCAATAAGCAAAACTGGTATTACAATAATACACATTACTATCGCACTAATTATTCTTTTCTTCATAACATATTTCACATCCTAACAAATAAATTATATCCTAAAAAAATAAGTTTGTATATATAAATTTTAATAAAAACTACTATAAAAAATCATCTTTTAACTTTTAACTCTCTTTTTATAATAAATAACTATACCTAAAATAAATAGAATAATTAAAATAACTAAAACTATGTTACTATAAGTACTTATAATATTAGCAATATAAGTCCAATTATCTCCTACCATACTTCCTAAAACTGTTAATACTACATTCCAAATTAGTGTTCCTAAAAAGGTAAATAAAAGAAAAGTTGGAATTTTCATACCATTAATACCAGCTGGAATAGAAATCAAACTTCTAACTATAGGTATAAATCTACAAATAAATACTGCTTTTACACCCTTCTTATTAAACCAATCATTAGCTTTTTCTATATCTTCTGGTTTAAATCTAAGTACTTTACCAACCTTACCACTTGCCAAACGCATTAAACGTTCTTTCTTTAGTATTCTACCAACTAAATAAAGTACAATAGCCCCTATTAAAGCACCTAATGTAGAAAATATAACAACTCCAAGTATAGTAAGATCTGAATAAGTTGTCATAAAACCACCAAAAGTTAAAATAACTTCCGAAGGAATAGGGGGAAAAATATTTTCAATAGCTATTAAAAGCATTATTCCAACATATCCAAAATTATTCATTATATCAATTATAATTGATTCCATATATCCTCCTAATCATTAATAAATCTAGTTAATACAGGTTTTAATAACTCAATCAAAATAAATCCTACTATATTTATTAAAAATACTATTATAAAGTTTAATAATGATATTTTTGCAAGTCCAAAAATACTTCCAATTGGTGTTAAGAAAACAATTAACTGTATAATTAGTAAAAATAATATACCTACATTAAGATATTTATTTTGAAATAATCCTTTCTTAACAACTAATTCTTTTAAGCTTTTACAATTATAAGCAAAAACAAATTCATTAATTATTATACTTAAAAGTGCCATAGTTTGTCCAACAACTAAACCAAATTGACTTTTAAATATGTAAAATACAATTAATGACACTGCAACTTCTACTATTACAGAAAGTATCAAAAAAGCTATAAAATATGGTGTAAAAATATTTTTATTTAATCCAACTGGTTTTCTCTTCATTATGTTTTTTGAACTTTTTTCAAAAGCTAAACAAATAGAAGGAATCGTATCCGCAACTAAATCTATATATAAAATATGAATAGGAGATATAATATTTTGAAAAGTAAACATCCCAACTAATATAATAACTATTTCTGTAAAGTTACTAGATAAGTTATATAAAATATTTATAATCACATTATCATAAATTCTTCTTCCCTCTTCAACTGCCACCACTATAGTAGAAAAACTATCATCCATCAAAATAATATCTGAAGCATTTTTAGTAACATCTGAACCAGTTTTGCCCATACCTACTCCAACACTAGCAAGTTTTATAGCTGGGGCATCATTAACTCCATCACCTGTCATGGCAATAACTTTACCAGTTTTTTGTAAAGCTTGTACTATTCTAACTTTATCATCTGGAGTAACTCTTGCAAACACTTTATATTTTTTTAATGCCTTCACAAGTTCAGAATCACTTAAATTTCTAATATCTTCCCCCAAAATTCCTTCGTCATCTCGCTTAATAATTCCAACTTCCTTAGCAATAGCAACAGCAGTATCTAAACTATCTCCAGTTATCATCATAGTAGTAATATTAGCTTCCTTACATTTTAAAATAGAATCTTTAACATCCTTTCTAGGTGGATCTATAAGTCCAACAAGTCCTACAAATATAAGATTATTTTCATCATCAAATGACACATTATCAGGATTTTTATCATAAGGTTTATAAGCAAGTGCTAATACCTTCAAAGCATCTTTAGACATATTTCTTTCATGTCTTTTAAATAATCTTCTACTAATTAAACTTAATTTTTTAACCTTACCATTTTCTTCATAGTAACTACATCTATCAATAACAGAAGAAAAGCTACCCTTTACAAGCATAAAATTATTACCATCAATTTTATTAATTGTACTCATAAGCTTTCTATTGGAATCAAAAGGTAATTCTTTAATCCTAGTATATTTCTCTTCCAGTTTTTTTTGATTTATATTTAAAGTTTGCAAATATTTAATAAACGCAATTTCTACAGAATCACCATAATAATTACCATCATCACTCAAATTTGCATTATTACATAAACCAAGTATTTTAATTAAAAATGAATTACAATCAATTTTCTCACGAACATTAAGTATAAGTTTAGAATTATTTAAAATTTTAACTACCGTCATTTCATTAGTAGTAAGTGTCCCTGTTTTATCAGAACAAATAATATCAACACTACCAATAGTTTCAATTGCTGAAAGTTTTTTTACAATTGATTTTTTATTAGCCATTTGTTTTGCTCCAACTAAAAGTGTCGAAGTAATAGCAATAGGCAAACATTCTGGAACAGATGCTACTATCATCGAAATACAAAGCATCATTATTGTAATAAAATCATTATCATTAGCTATACCATAACAAAGTACAAATATAACTAAAAAAATTGCTATATAAGTAATAAATTTACTCACCTTTTGAACTTTTACTTGAAGAGGTGTAAGAACATCTTTTTCTTTATTTAAATTACCTGCTATTTTACCAATTTCAGTATTATCACCTGTTGATACTACCACTGCTCTAACTTTACCATTAACCACATTAGTCCCAGAAAAAATCATATTTTTCATCTCATGAAGTTTCACATCGTTTAAAATTACATCTTTAGATTTAGAAACTGGAACTGATTCCCCAGTAAGTATTGATTCATCAACTTCTAAATTTATAGACTCAACAATCCTAGCATCACATGGAATCTTATCTCCACTTTCTAAAATTATTATATCGCCTTTTACTAATTCTTTAGAATCAATCTCAATACTATCATTATTTCTTATAACTTCTATATTAGTAGTAACATGCTTTTTTAATGACTCTAAAGAATTTTCTGCTTTCATTTCTTGAACATACCCCATTATAGCATTTACAATAACTGAAAACAAAATAACTATAGCATCAGTATAATCACTATGAGTTATCGTACTATATATAAATGAAAGCACCCCTACTATTAAAAGTAAAATAATCATAGCATTATTAAACTGTTCTAAAAAACGCTTAATAGGACTCTTTTTCTTCTTTTCGGTTAACACATTTAAGCCATTTTCTTTAAGACGTAAAAAAACCTCCTCATTACTTAAACCATCATAAGAAGTATTTAAATCTTTAAAAACATCCTCTATTTTTTTATTAAAATATTTCATAAATAAGCACATCCCACAATTATAAATAAGTATATCATATTTTTTTTATTTAATAAAGAAAAATACAAGTATTACCTGTATTTATTTTCTGTATTATCATTATTAATACTATCTATAGATAGTTGCTCCTGATAACCATTTATTTTTAATTGTTCAAACGGTGACAAACCACTATTTGCATGATATAAATTTTTTACTGCCATTCCAATAATACTACAATAATTTTTCAACTCATAATACTCATTTTGATCATCTTCTAAAATATAGCTACGATCTAATTTCCCAGGACTAATTCCTTTATTACTATATATTGCATCAATATTATCGGATATTAATCTAATCCCAGCAAGTCTATATCTTAAAAGATCATCATTCATAATATCAATAAATCTATCATTTTTATACACAACATTATTTCTTTTAAATATATCATGCAATTGCATTTGAGTCATATTATACATCCCAGTATTAAATGCACCAATAATATTTCCCCTATTAGCTCCAAATAAATTACCTAACATCAAAGATAAATGATGTGTCATTCTATCCTCAATCTTTACAAGTTCTTCTTTACTATAACTTTTTAAGTTTATAACTTCTTCTTCAATATATTTTATAGCAATATTATATAATTGCTTATTACTACCATAAACTTCTTCATGGATATTTTGCACTTTAGCTAAAATATCATTATTAGATAATAAACTAACTCTACCTAAATTAATTTCATTATCCAAATATTTATTAAGACAAGTAATAGCATCATATTCTTTTTCTATATCATCATTAGTAATTAAATTATCCCTAATAGTAGAATAAAATAAATAAGTAGCTTTTGAATCAACAACACTATTAGATCTTAATTGTTGAATTTTTTTTAATTTTTCAATCAATTCATTATTTATTTTAAATAATTCAACATAATTAATTTCTTTCATGAAACACCTCTTATAAAGAAATTATAACATAATATTTAAAAAGAAACTATTAACTTAACAAATTAATAATTAATTCAGCATATTCTCTTTTACTTTCATCATCAAAAACAACAAATAATTTTCCATTCGTATAATTATCAAAAGATAGAGAACAATAATAATGCGGTTTTGTAATAACTGTATCTTTTGTTATTGCTGTATTATTTGAAAAAGTGATTTTTCCTATAGATTCATTGTTAATTCTTAAATTTTCATATTTCTTATATTCGTTAGTAGCAAATACTATTTTATAATCATTCGCTATTAAAAAATCTAAACCATATTTATTACTCAAAGTTTGAGCTTTATCTCTAATTTTATCTAAATCTGTACTCTTATCTTCTTTTTCAATAATAATCATATCATCTCTTCTAGTTAAAAGTAACAGTTCATTATTCTCAATACCAAGTTGTGTTCTAACTCTCTTGGGAATTACTATTCTTCCAACATCATCAACCTTTACAAATAAATTTTCCATTATAAATACCTCCTAACAATAAGTATAACATATTTGTCGCTATTATGGGGACAAAAACGCAAATTTAAATTTTAATGAGAAAATTATTTTAGGTGATTTTATGATACTTGTAAAAATAAAAGATTTAAGAGATAAATATGATCTCACACAAATAAAAATGGCAAAAATTATGGGTGTTTCTAAATCTACCTATGGAAGATGGGAAACAGATGAAACAATTATTCCTCTAAACCATCTAAATAATCTTTGTAATTATTTTAAAGTTAGTATGGATTATATGACAGGACTTAGTAAAATAAAATGTTACGATAATATTAATAAAAAATTAAATAAAGAAATTATAGGAGAAAGAATTAAAAAATTTAGAAAAGACCATAATTTAACTCAAGAAAAGTTAGCATCAAGTATAAATACTACACATTCTACTATTAGTGCTTATGAAAATGGTAAAACAATGATTCTTACAGCATTTGCTTATAACATATGTAAAAAATACAATATTTCATTAGACTATTTAGTTGGTAGAATTGACGAAGAAAATATAAAAAAGTAGAATTACACAAAATTCTACTTTTTACTTTAAACCAATTTTTCTAACATAAGGCTTTTTATTCATAATAATATTACCTTCACTATATTTATCATTAGCAATCTTACTTATTTTACATAAAGCCTCTTCATCAATTAAGTTAGTATATACTTTTATCTTTTTAATTTTTTCATTCTTTAATCCTTGAAGAATAACATAACTAGCATTTAAAATTTCTAAATCCACTACTCTACCTTTTTCAAACGAAGTTAATAAATGACTACTTACAGGATCTTCAAAATAATAAGATCTTATATCGCTACACTCTTCATAATTTTTTACATCACCATCAGTAACGAGCTCCCAGCCTAATTCATCTGTATAAGAAACACCTCTTACCAATGTATAATCTTTATTAGGATTAGCTCCATAAATATTCATATTACATTTACTATTTGACTCTATATTATATCTAATAGCAAATTCATTTATCATATTTTGCATAAGTAAAAATCCATTTCTACTTAATTTTTTTGTATACGAAGAAATATCTACATTATAATCATAATCCAAACGTAATTTTTCTGCATTAGTAGGACTCCATAAAATATCTCCATTAAAATATTTTGCATAATACATCTCTTCTTGTATATCTAATTTATCATTAGCTTGATTCTTATCAAAACCTTGAAAAAGCTCTTTAAATGCTGGATTTTGATAATAATAATATAATTTTCTACTTAATTCTTCCTCATTAATTTTTTCAATACCATTTTTATAAAGCATTGGTAATAGTAAGCCAATAAAATCATTAGAAGTAAATTCATCTTTATTATACTTAGTCATAATACTCCTCCTAAACTTGTCAAATATTATAACACAAAGAAAATAATTAGCAATAGAAATTTATATATTAATATATTATATCAATTTACTACTAAGTAATATACATGATATAATTAATATATTGAAGGGATGAAGTATATGAATCAAGAAAAAATTGGTCAATTTATTAAAGATATAAGATTAAAACAAAACTTAAGTCAAAAAAAATTTGCTGAAAAATATAATGTTACCTATCAAGCTGTTAGCAAATGGGAAAATGGTAAAAATATGCCTGATATTACTATTTTAAAACAAATATGTGATGACAATAATATTGATTTAGATAATCTATTAGAAGCTAAACTTACTAAATCAAAAAAGAAAAAAAATAGTTTAATTATCATCATTATTATTATCATTATTATAATTATTATTATTTTATTTTTTATTTTTACTAATAAAAATGAAAGTTTTAGTTTTAAAGCATTATCTACTAGTTGTGATAATTTTAATCTCTATGGTAGCATCGCTTATAACAATAATACTTCTTCTATTTATATTTCTAATATTACTTATTGTGGTAAAGAAGATTCATCAAAATATAGCTCAATAAGTTGTACTCTATATGAAACAAATGGAAGTACTAAAACCCAAATTAGTAACTATAAATATGATGACAAAAAAGAAATTACTCTTGAAGAGTTTTTAAAAGATGTACAATTACATGTACACAATTACGAAAAAACATGCAAAACATACAAAGAAAATAGCTTACATCTAGAAATTGATGCCACAGATAACAATAACAATACAACTTCTTATAAAATACCACTAAGTTTAGAAGAAAAGTGTACTAATTAAACTCAACTTAAAGTTGAGTTTTTTCAACCACCCTTTTATTGTTATTTTAATATTTTCTATATAAAATAATAAACAAAGGAGGAATTTATGAATAAAAAACATAAAAATATTTTAATAATTAGTTTAATAATTTTTATAATTATATTAACTATAGCTTTTATACTATTAAATAATCAAAATGTGAATCATGAAGAAGTTGATAAAAGTGTAAGTCTTATAACTACTCAGCAAGAAAAAGAAAAAAATTTCAAAATAGAAGGATATACAATAGATAATCCAAACGTTATTTTAAATCCATATGGAAATTCTCCTTTAACTGCTTTAATTTGTTTTGAAACAGAAGAAGAAATAACTCCTACAATAACAGTTAAAGGAAAAGATTCTCTTACTACTTATACTCATACTTTTGAAAAAAATAAAAAACATTACTTACCAATATATGGCTTATATGCTAATTATGAAAATGAAATAAATATTGAATATGTAAAAGATTCTAAAACTATAACAAAAACTATTAAAATTAAAACTGATAAATTACCAGAGGATATGGTCTTACCTACTAATATAAAGAAAAATGAAGAAAAATTAAGTAATGACTTATATTTTTTTACTCCTTCTAGTAAAGGATATACAATGGCCTATGATGTAAATGGCGATGTTCGCTGGTATCTAACAAATAATGCTCTATGGAAAATTGATAGATTAGAAAATGGTCACCTACTCTTAAGTACAGAAAGATTAGTAAATAGTCCTTATTATATGACAGGAATGTATGAAATGGATTTACTTGGTAAAATATATACCGAATATAGTTTACCAGGTGGATATCATCATGACTACTATGAAATGGAAAATGGAAATTTACTAGTAGCCAGTGATGATTTTGATAATGATTATGGTACTGTCGAAGATTATATCGTAGAACTAGATAGAAACACCGGAGAAATTATAAAAACATGGGACTTAAAAAATATTTTAAACATGGAAGACGGGAAAAGTGAAAATTGGTCAAGCTATGACTGGTTTCATAATAACTCTGTTTGGTATGATAAAAATACTAATTCTATCACCTTATCAGGAAGACATCAAGACGCCGTCATAAACATTGATTATGAAAGTGGTAAATTAAATTGGATTATTGGAGACCCAACTAACTGGAGCGAAGAATATCAAAAATACTTCTTTACCCCTATTGGAGATAATTTTGAATGGCAATGGAGTCAACATGCTGCTATGATAACCCCAGAAGGATATGTATTTATTCTCGATAATGGTAATAATAAATCTAAAATTAAAGATGAATATGTGGAAGCTAACAATAGTTATACTAGAGGAGTAATGTATAAAATTGACACAGAAAACATGACTATTGAGCAAATATGGGAATATGGCAAAGAAAGAGGAAGCGAGTTTTATTCTCCGTATATATCAGATGTTGATTATATTGAAAAAGATCATTATATTGTCCATTCCGGAGGTATAGTTTATGTTGAGGGAAAAAACTCAAACCAACCTGCTGGATTTAGTGAAAATGCTAAGCTTGTATCTACAACTGTAGAATTGCTAAATAATGAAGTTATTTTTGAAATCTCACTACCAACAAATAACTACAGAGTTGAAAAAATGAGTTTATATCAAGAAAATGAAAATTTTAACTTAAGTAAATCAAAACGTATAGGTACCCTAGGAGAAACAAACATAACAAAAGAAATATTTACACCCAATTTAAAAAGTAAACAAATAGATAATGTATATAAATCACATGAAATCAAAATAACAAAAGAAATAGATCGTTTAGTAGTAAGTGGTAAATTTAAAAAAGAAAATAATATTAATATAGTATTATATAAAAATTTAAACTCTAAATATTACAACATAAAAGTAAGTAAAAAACCATACACAGCACTATGCGTAGACATATTTACAGAAGAAGAAAACGAAAATGGAATTACAGTAACAAAATACATTAATGAAGATGGTTTAAAAGGAAAATATTCTATCTATATAGAAATTGATGGTACATTATATAATACCGAAAAATATGTGGAGTTTTAATATGAAACAATATTTAAGTTATTTAATAATATTTATTATCCTTATAATTAGTATTACTCTTATTATTATATATGCTAATCATACTGATACTAATACAAGTGATAATAACAATAAAGAAAATAATACCTCTTCTATTAATGAAGAAAATAACACAGAAATAGAAGAAGATAATTCATCAACTAGTGAAACAGTAAAAATTAATCGTAATTCCACATTAAGTGATATAACATTTCAAAATAATAAAATAAACCTTTATTTCTTTTGGGGAGATGGATGTCCTCACTGTGAAGAACTATTTTCCTTTTTAGAAAGCATTCAAAGTGAATATGGAAAATATTTTAATGTCTATGCATTTGAAATTTGGTATAATGAAGAAAATGGCAAAATTATGGATTACTTCCTTGAAGAGTTTAATGACAATGTTGGAAAAAGAAGTGTTCCATATTTCATAATAGGAGACGAACCTTTCGAAGGTTATAATTCTAGTAAAAATGACACTATAATAAATACGATCTTATCAAAATATAAAGATAAAAATAATATTAAAAACTTTGAAAGTATATTAAATTTAAATAATTAAAAAACTACTTTAACATGATGTGAGCCCTATTTTGGAGACATCAAATAAAAAAACGGATTAATTAAAAAATCAAGGGCGAACGAAATTAGTTCATCTAAGCCCCTTGATTTTTATTAATTTTCTTTCCTTTAATTCTAGTTGTATTATAAAATTCTATCCATTCTTCAACTAATTCTATGTAATT
>CALVPC010000028.1 GCA_944350405.1 uncultured Bacilli bacterium | reverse complement strand
CCTTTAATACCATTTAAAATGACATAGATCTAAAACCTCAAATGGTTTATCTATATCTTTATTACTATAGAGAATGTAAATTTTTTAAATGGTAAGTCTATATCATTTTCTTTATTGTAACATAAATTCATCTAAATTTTCATCAATTATTATTTTCTTTTCGTTTTTTATTAATATATCATAAATTTTCGAATCGATGAATATAATATTTATTCCATTATAAATGCTATATTTGCATAACTCTTTTAATTCTTCTTTGGTTAAATATTGTTTTAAGTTAATAAATACTAATAAATTGTTTGTCTGTAATATAGATTCTAAATCTATTAAAGTTAATAAATTATCTAATAAATTATTTTTGTTTTCTATTTTTATTTTTATACTTTTTATTATATTTTCGATACTCTCCTCAAAATCAATAGATAATGGTAGGTCTATAGAATTTAATATTTTTTTATATTCTTTTAATGTTTTATGATATTGTATTTTTAACTTTTCTTTATCCACATCAGTGAAATTATTTATTATATAATTTGATATATCATTTATATTTTTTTTGCTATTTAAATTTATATTGAAAAAATCTATAAATATTTTTATCTTATTAGCAACATTTATTTCTTTGTTATCATTATTTAATAAAGAAATATCCGCCACTATTTCTCCATTAGATATTGAATTTAAATCATTTACCAATCTATAAAAGTATTGTTTGTTTTCTATTTCAATGCTTTCTATTGTATTATTAGATATTTCAATTATATTATCTAGATATTTTATATTAAGCTTCATAATATTACCAATTTATCTTCTGTATCAATTATTTTACTTTCATTTGATCCAATTATATATTCTATCTGTGAGTATTGCCTTTCTGTTATAGTTAAAACTTGAATCAAACCTTTTTTAGGAGCATTTTTTCGTAGTCTATCTAATAATAATATTGATTGTTGCTTATTTAAAATTAATTTAGAATAAACGGATTCTTGCATCATAATAAATCCTTCATTTATTAAGTATTTTCTAAATTTCAAATAATTTTTTTTATCTTTTAAGTATATATTAGGTAAATCAAAAAATATTATTGTTCTCATTATTCTATTCCTCATAATATATAAATCCTTTATATTTAGCGATATTGTTTACTGCTTCTAATGTGTTTTTTACATACATTTTTAATATGTCTTTTAGAATATATTTTTTTTCACAATATTCAAAAGTATTGTTAAAGATATTTATAATATCTAGTTTATATGATATATCAAATTTTCTGTTTTTATTATAATAAACAAAACTATCAATAACAATTCTAAATGGTTCCATTATATCACATGCCAGATTAAAACTATTAAATTCATTTTTATGATGAACTCCAAGTTGTGTTAAGTAACCATTACTAACAATTTCCTTATTAATAGTCGAGAGCAATACAGCATATCCATAATTTAAAGCTGCATTAATTTCATTATCATCACTTCTGGAAAAATTTTTACCAAACAGTTCATTAAAATATACTTTTGCTGCATGCCCTTCTCTATTTGTTTTATCCCCTATTTTTATTTCATTTAAATAACTTAATAGTAATGTATCTTTAGAGGATTTAGTTTTCTTTAGCATATTAGCTTGATTTAATATTTTATTTTCTACAATTTTAGCCCACAATGTATCTTTAGATACTTTTTTCCACTGAATTTGTTCTTTTATTTTTTTAGTTGAATTATGTCTTGCATAATAAGCTGAAAGTTCTCCAAATGGGTTATGTTTTTCATCACAAAATATTATATTAATTTTGTTATCTGCTAACTCTTTTAATAAATATGTAGATATGGATACTGAAATTGAATCTACAATAATAGTATCTATTTCTGATAAATGAATATATTTCTCATCCATCTCTTGTCTTACAACTAAGAATCTATTTTTATAACTTATTTTTGATTGCTTAGTTATTACAATAGTTCTAAAACTCATTTATATTTTCTTTTATTCCTGTACAGGATTGATTTATTACCTTACATGAATTAACAATTCTGGAATTCTTTTTACCAAAAGCAGATGAGTATTTTGAATTTAAAAATTTAAAGTTAGCATTATCACTTTTACAATTCAACATTTTTGTAAGCTGTTTTATTATATTTTCTTTTTGCTCAATGGAATATTTATTTAAATTATTACAATCTACCATTTCTTTTAATGAACTAACTAAATTGTTAAATAATTTATATTCTTTTTCAACTTTATTTATTATATATATAATAATTTTATTGAGACCTTGATTGTATATTGCTTCGTTTACATCTTTTTCTTTTTTATTAAAAAGTCTATTTAATATGTATTTGTTTTCTTTATAAAATTCTTTTTCATATTGAAACTCTTTTCCATTACATAATTCAATAGTATCAGATGCTCCGACTAAATATCCTAATTGTCCATCCCAATTAATTAAAGAATAAAATGGTATAGGTTTGCTAATAATTTCACATAAATTCTCATCTTCCAGTTTTAATAATTGTTTAAAATACTCTATTATTTGGTCCTCGCTAGTCTTTGTAAGATAAATCGGTACTCCAACTAATCGTTGTTGAATTTTTCCATTTTTCACAAATTTTATCATTACGGCATATGATGGATTAATACTTGTATAAGATCCATATTGTTCTATAGATAAATTTTTTTTCAAAGGAACGCCCCTTTTCCCTTTTTTTTGTTTTGTTTGATTGTAAAATTCTCCAGTTCTAATCTCCGTTTTTTTACTTATTAAAATATCATTTCTGTATAATGTATGTTCTACATTTTTATTAAATTCATAAGCATCAAATAGTATTTCTCCAGTTTCTTCGTCTACATGATTTTTTGAAATTTCATTTACAATATTACTGGCCTTTTCATCTAAACTATTAATTACATATCCATATTTTAGTTTATTATATTCATTTAACTCTCTGAAACGATTGTTTAATTCTTTTATCATCTCAAAATTTATTTTTTTCTTCAGATATTTTTCTTTATATTCTCCCAGAACTGCTGCTAAGTATGCATCATGTGCATGATGATAATCATTAATATCTCTTAATTTAAATAAATCATATCTTTCTCGATAATTATGTAATAAATTAGATTTTAAGTAAATTACTTTTGTATTTTCATAAAAATTATTTAAGATATTAGCAACATGTTTTGTAATTTGTCTTGTTTCTACTAATTGTCTATTTATAAATCCCTCAATATCATCATCACTATATTTTTCTCTTATTAAATTGTGAAATTTTTTGGGAGATATTAATTTTAGATCCCTTAAATGCTTCCACCATGCTTTATTTTTTTTGCTTCTATATTCACTAGGCAATACATAATTAGCTCCTTTTATTTGATTACACTCGCGATAAACTAGTGCTTTATTATCTATAGAATCATCTTTTATTAATGTTCTTGGAATAATATGATCAATTTCATATAAATCTAAATCTTCTATATTTAATTGATTGCCACTATATAAACATTTTCCTTCTTGAATAAAGTATAAAAACATTTTTTGCGAATTAATTTCATATTTATCCAATTCACCTTTTAATTTGTTATAGTTAGCTATTTCTTTTGCATTTGTTTTATATAGTTCTGTTAAATACTTTTTTCTATTATCTTTACGATTCTTTTTTTCTTCACCACGAGCCATTTCAATCATAATATTTGAAGGCTCATAGCCAATATGTTTTACTATTTCATCTACTACTTTTAATGCTTGATAAATACCTTTTTTTGTTGATGGAGAAGTAGCAAGTGGCTCAACCATACTATAATTAAGTTTTTCATTTGCTTCAAAATTATTATTTTCTTTAATCATTTTCTGAAAATTATACTCATCATCATTTATAATTTGCATAAAGTTAGCCTCTGTTTCTTCCATTAAATTCATGATAGATTTATAATTTCCTGTTTCTTTATCTTTATAATATTTGGTGGATAATAGCTTTTTAGATAAGCTACCCCATCCAGAATATTTTTTTGATAAAATTAAGTTTATTTGATAACTTGTTAAATCTTTATAAGTATCTTTTATTTTCTTTTCTAATATATCTTTATCATTGAATATTGTAATCCACTCAATAATTTTATCTGCATCTTCTTCAGAATAAGTTGTATTTTCAAAAATTCCATTTGGTCCAAAAAAATCGTAATATGATTGTAAATTGTTAGAAAATTTATTGTCGTCTGAATATCCCCTAACATTAATTTCATCATACATATTAAAATCTTTTTGTCCCTTAAGATATTCTATAAATTTTTTATTAGTTATATTTCCACTTGTTTTTTCAAATAAATTTTTTATTATATTCTGTTGTTGCTCGTTTGTTAATGGAATATCATTAACTTTTATTTGCTTTAATTCATTTAGTACTTTGTATCTAGAGTAATAAATAGAATTATTAGGTAATGCATATTCATCTAATAAATATGTACAATGTGAAATCATTCGTTTTATAAATTTTTCTGCTGTTTTTTCTTTATCTACTACTTCATCAAAATTATATGGAGTAATTTTTACATTATCGATTTTTCTTTCCATCCAGGCAAACTTGCTTCTTTTTTCTGATACTAGAGGCCCTATGTAATAAGGTATTTTAAATTCAAATATTTTTAAAATTCTATATTTTCCATCACGTGTTTTATTTAATAAAAACGGATAATATTTACCTTGATTTTCTATTATTTTAATTAATTCAACCTTATTTAATTGATATGGATATTTACCATTTTCTACATCTGTAATTCTTGGTAGAAATTCTCCATTTTCTATTCTATTTTTCGCATTAAGATTATATTGATTTAGATATTTTTGGTCTATTTCTATTTTTGATGAAAATAACGCTTCTAATAAATTGTTAAGTTCTCTAATAAAATCTTCGTTAGATATTTTATTTTTTAGATATTGCTCATAAATACATATGTCTTTTCCTGTTCTTAATAATTTATTATATAGTTGTTTATTATTATGAAATAAACCTTTTAATAATTTAAAATCTTTTCCGTGCTGATTAAATTTATCTATCATTAGGTCAGAAATACTATTATTATTACCTTTAAATAGTCTTTTTAAAAATATTGCGTCATATAGTTCTTTTAATTCTTCTAAGATTTCTACTTTATCTCCTAGTAATTTTTCTAATTCTTCATATTTATCATCATAGTCTGAACCATTGAAACTAATTTCTATTTTATAATCAGCATTATCTATCATAAATAATTTATTTATATTAAAATTATTACCAACTAATAGTTTCCCTAATTCAGTAGCAAAAGCTTTATTTATAATTGGTGCAATAATCTCTTTTATACCTACTTTAATATCATTTTTAGATGGATTTAATAAGAGTGTAGATAATTCTTTTAAATTAATTATTTCTTTAAAATCTTCCGGTATTTCTAGTGTATATATATTTTCTTGTAAAGAAGTAAAAACAGACTCTAATTTTTCTTCTACATTGATATTATTGATATTAAAATATGAATTGCCATATTGAAAATTTCCTCTATATTTAATAATGTGATGGAGCGCTAAATATATTAGTTTAATATTTTCTTTTTCAGGATTATTCATCAATTTATATCTTAGATGATAAATTGTTTTATACTTATCATTATATTGTTTTATTTGTTCTTGTTCGTTTGGTGTTAATTTTATAGTTTTATTTGTTATATCTGATTCATTATATTTAGATTCTTGTAATTTTTGAAAAAATTTATCATCAACTCTATTTATTTCTTCTTTAAATTCTTCTTGTAATAATTGAATTCTATTTCTACGCCTATCATATCTGCGTCTCGTGTTTCTAGAAATTCTTCTTTTTTCAGCAGTCATAGCCTCTTCAAAAAGTCGTACACCCCATAAAGCTTTATTACCTTTTCTTATTATTTTTTGGTTTTCCTCTTCAACAACGGCCCATCCTACAGATGTTGTTCCGATATCTAATCCAATGTTATATTTTTTCATTGACATCCTCCTATTTATATGGTATCATTAGTTTATCTTAATACCATTTAAGATGACATAGAGAGTTAAAATAAAGGTTTTACCCTAAATGCTCACTTATGTGTTCAACTGCTTAGGCAGTTTTTTTTATCTTTGTATAAAAAAACTAACATAAAACTTTATAAAGTCTGTACTAGTCTTTTACTTTCTATGCCTTTTTTTCATTATATCATAAATTTATTTTAATTTTTACATTTTTTATTTTTTTAAGTATATTTATATTAATTGATTTTATGATTTTTTTAAATTTCTTTGATATGATGTCTTCTAAATAATAGATTTTAGATTATTATCTTCTACTTTCTTTTTTCTATTGTATTATTTAATAATATTTTTGTAGTTTACTTTCTATTTTTTGAGAAAATAAGTTAACTATATCTCTTTCATATAATTTTATTATTATTTATTTCTAATTTTTTCTTAATTACCAAATATTACCAATTCCTTTCCAACAACAAAAAAATCGACTCATAAGAATCGATTTCTATCTTGAAGTCTTTCGACTTTTTTCCATTCTGGGGCGGTATAAGGGAATCGAACCCTTGCATACTAGTGCCACAAACTAGCGTGTTAACCACTTCACCAATGCCGCCATAAAATTTATAAATATATATTATCAAATATTTAAACTTTTGGCAAGTTTTTTCAACAATTATTCTTACAAATGTTGTATAAATGAGTAAAATACTTTATACTAATACTATACATGATAGGAGGTAATATTATGCCTAGTAATAACAATTTTATTAAAAAGTATGGAGTGAACTTTACTGAACAAGAATATGTAGTTAATCCTGCGATTGGGCGTGAAAAAGAAATAAGAGAGCTTTCTTTAGTTTTACTTACTCCTGAAAAAAGTGCTATACTTACTGGTAAACCTGGTATTGGTAAAACTGCTATTGTAGAGGGTTTAGCATACTTAATTCAAAGAGATGAAGTTCCTAATGCTCTTAAAGGTTATACTATAATAAAAATTGATACACAAGCACTTATGGGGACAGTTCAGGAAACAGGAGACTCAAGAGTACAAACTTTAATAGATGAAATATTAGAAAATGAAAAATATATATTATTTATTGATGAAATACATACTCTTATTAATGCAACTAGTGAGTCAGCACTAGACTTTGCTAACATGTTTAAAACTGGACTTGGACGAGGAGATATAAAAATAATTGGTGCTACTACTTCGGATGAGTATGAGAGATATATTTTACGTGATAAAGCTTTTACGCGTAGATTTCAAAGAATAAATATTGAAGAGCCAAGTCAAGAACTTACTGTTAAAATAGTAACAGGGGTAATACCTCGTATTGAGCATAATACTGGAATTAAAATGGGTTATACTCCTTTTATTCAAGAAAAAATTGCAAAATTTATTACTGAACTTACTACGGAATATAATAGAGTATATGAATCAGCAAGTAGATATCCAGATATTGCAATTACATTATTTAGTCAGGCTTTTTCTCAAGCACTATTCGAAAATAAAAGTGTAGTTACAATATCACACTTTAGAAAAGCTATTGCTAATTCTAAAGCTGTTTATCCAGATGTTATAAAGAAATTTTTAGTGGTATTTGATGAGAAATTTAAAGATTTATTAGATGATGAAAAAAGAAGTAATTTAGGTCTTAATGATAATAATTCTATTAATACAAATAATATTACCAATAATCCCTTTGATGCTTTAAGGAGAGATTCATAATATGAATGTTATAAAAAAAATACTTACATATTTAAAGCATTTATCTTTCATTTGCTTTTTATATGCTTGTATTATATTTTATCCAGCATTTGATAATATTCTTTATGGTAATATTTATTTAATTATTTTTATTATCTATGTTATAGTAACTTTTATTTCTTTTTTTGCTAAATCTTCTGCGGAAGAAAACAATATTTTAAATAGTATTTTAATATGTATTTTACATGGTTATTTCATTTTTTTAGCTATTGATTATAATAATATTATTGGTTATTCTACTACACAACTTACTACATTTAATTTTAATTATTTTGTTATAGCTTTTTCAATGATTATTATTATTATCAATAAAATTATATTATTATACTCTAAATAAAAATTATTCTTTTATTCCTCTAAAAAACTCACTTTTTGGAGGAAATAATTTGATTATTATATAAAGTATTAATATTATTAATACTCCTCCTATTGAGAAGAAAATACTCCATTGATGACCTGCTAATAAGCATATATAATTAATTGTAAATCCAAATATTGATGCAACTATAATAGCTAATATTTTAGATATTTCATTGTTTTGGTTTGATATTAAGCTATATCCATAAACTATTATATACATTACTGAACAGTTTATAAATATATTTAAAATTAATCCTAAGATAAAATAACTATTATATCCTAATAATGGGAGTTCTATAAAAGACCAAATAATATTAGGTAATATGCAAATATTTATGTTATTAAAAGTTGTTTTATCATTAGAATTTAAAAAATTAGTTACTTTATTTACCGAAAAAATGCTATATATAAAATTAGATACTATAGAAAAACCTATTACAAATAAAAGTCCTGTTATTACAAAAAATAAATACATTTAATACACCCTCTTTTTACTATCTAAATTATACTTTATTTTTTTGATGAAGTAAATATAAAAAGCAATCAACTATCTAGTTTGATTGCCTTTTTCTTTATATTCATCATATAATTCTTTAAATCTATTATAATGCACGATTTCTCTTTGTCTTAGCCATAATAATGGTCCTATTAAATCTGGATCATTAGTTAAATCTATTAGATTTTCATATACTGCTCTTGCTTTTTCTTCTGCGGCCATGTCTTCAGCTAGGTCTGCAACTGGATCTCCTGTTGTAGCAAAATAAGCTACTGTAAATGGAACACCATTAGCGTCTGTTGGATATAGTCCATATCCATGTTCTGCATAATTAGGATCTAATCCTGCTTTTTTTAACTCTTCAATACTTGCATCTTTAGTTAATTGATATACCATAGCACATATCATTTCAACGTGTGCCAATTCTTCAGTTCCAATATCTGTTAATAAAGCTCTTCCTTTAGCATCAGGCATGCTATATCTTTGATTTAAATATCTTAATGATGCTGCTAATTCACCATTAGATCCTCCATATTGGGTAATTAGTAATTTTGCCATTCTTAAATCTTTCTTCTTAATATTAATAGGATATTGTAATATTTTTGTATATTTAAACATTAGTTAACTCCTTCCCATGGCCAATATTCTGTATTCCATCCCCAAGGGGTCTCATCTAATAAGCTACTACTTAAATTTATTGGACCATATTTGTTTTCATATTGTTCCAAGGCCTGTTTATATAAATTCATATACTTGCTTCTTAGTTTTATTGCTTTATTATCATTTGGATGTGTGTCTAAGTAAAGAGTTAGTTCATGTGCTGCAAATCCATATATTTGAACTAGTAATAAATCATTTTCTTGTTCATTTTTAGGATTTAATCTTGCAGGATTATAGTTTTTATATGGTACATAAGTGTTATCAAATAAATTACCTCTTATAAATCCTACATATGGATCAATATTATAATCATCTTGTTCATTTATCATATTATAATTGTTTTGATTTTGATTCATTAAACCATGTGTATAATTAAAATAATCAAAATAGTTATTCATCTTTTTTCCTCCCAGTTTATAGTATGATTGTACTTATTATTTGTATGGGAATTTGACTATAAAAAAAGAAATCTTATTGATTTCTATTTTTTAAATATATAATATTTTTTCTTTCCTCTTCTTATAATATTATATTTTCGTTTATTATCTATTATCATATTTTCATCTTTTACAGTTTCACCATTTAAAAGAATAGCTCCAGCGTTTAAAAATTCTCTAGCTTCTCTTTTAGAAGATGCTATATTATTTTGTACTAATAATTCTATTAGTGGTTTGTTTTCTTCAAATGGTAGCATTTTAATTCCTTTAAAGGCTATTTCTATTTGCTCATCTGTTAAATTTTTAACATCTCCAGAAAATAGGGCATTAGATATTTGAAGCGCATTATTATATTCTTCTTCGCCGTGTAAGAATGTTATTATCTCTTTGGCTAGCATTTGTTGGGCATATCTTTTTTCTGGGTTTTTGTTATGCTCTTGTTCTATTTTTTCTATTTCTTCTTTTGATAAGAATGTTAATTTCTTTAGATACTCTATAACCATAACATCTTCAGTATTAATAAAGTATTGATATAGCTCATAAGAAGAAGTTTTTTCTTTGTCTAGCCATAATGCTTCTCCACTTTCACTTTTTCCAAATTTAGTACCATCTGCTCTAGTAATTAATGGTATAGTAGCACCATAACATTTTACATCAGGTCCATGAAACTTTCTAATTAATTCCAAACCAGATGTAATATTTCCCCATTGGTCTTGTCCTCCTATTTGCATTGTTATACCATATTTTTCATAAAGTTTTAAGAAGTCAATAGATTGTAAAATCATATAAGAAAACTCTGTATAAGTAATACCAATATCTAATCTTCTTTTAACTGTATCTTTTGCTAACATATAATTGATGTTAAAGTGCTTACCATAATCTCTTAAGTAATCAATAGCATTCATTTCGCATAACCATTCTGCATTATTTACTATTTGTATATCACCTTTTAAAATTGTACTTATTTGCTTTTGAATATTTTCAATATTATGCTTAACAGCTTCTTTTGTGATCATTGGTCTTTCTACATTTGGTTTAGGATCTCCGATTAGTCCTGTACCACCTCCAGCAATTATTATAGGAGTATGACCTTTGCTCATTAGCCTTTTGGTCATAGCTATTACTGTGCAGTAATGTCCAATATGAAGACTATCTCCAGTTGGATCTACTCCAATATAAAATTTTAATTTACCACTATTTATTGCTTCTTCAACATCAGGACTTGTAATATCATTGATAAGTCCTCTCCATTTTAATTCTTCAAATAATGTCATTGTTTTCCTCCTTAATTAATTATATTTAATAAAAACTCATAAATTAAAGGACGAGTATTGACCCGTGGTACCACCTTAATTTATGAGTTTTTCATACACTTTGTATTATAACGGATATTAGCCGATTAAATTCATGATATGTAATTCAAATTATTAATCTTGTTAGTTTTCACCATCCACTAACTCTCTGATTAAAGTTTTAATAATTCTACTTAGTATCAATCAACATTTAATATGATATTAATTTAACATATGTTGTTATAATTGTCAATTTATTATTTCATTATTTTATTTTTAATATATTTTTGTATAAAAAAATCTCAGCAACGTCCTATTTTCGCGATATACTATCGTCGGCGCTGAAGAGCTTAACTTCTGGGTTCGGGATGGAGCCAGGTGGATCCTCTTCGCTATCGTCACTGAGAAAATATAGAGAAATAATTCTCTGAAAACTAAGATAATGTATGACATCAATTTTAAACAAATTTATGATTAAATCCTCGATCTATTAGTATCAGTCAGCTCAACATATCACTATGCTTCCACCTCTGACCTATCAACCAGATAGT
>CALVPC010000027.1 GCA_944350405.1 uncultured Bacilli bacterium | reverse complement strand
ATCAAACAATATCCAAAACAAAGTTAATAGCAGTGTTAATGAAAATTTAAATGCTAAAGGTATTAGGGCATTAATTATTGATGAAGAATTAACAGTAGAAGATGCCCAAAAAGCTAATGAATATGGAGTTAGTGAAGCTAAAATTTTATTTGTTAAAAGAGCTCTAGAAGAAAATCCAGATTTAGAATTTGAAGATTTAATATACTTACCTGCCAAAGAAATTGTTAAATATATTAGTGATTATGATGATATAACTGGAGGAAAAGGTCAAGGCAACAGAGTTCAAATGCAAAAACAAGATCGTATAGGTAATTGTAATACAGGAAATTGTATAAAACAAAACTAGAAAAAGATAATTTCTTTTTCTTTTTTTAAGATAAATTATATATAAAATCACGAAAAATAACTTGATTTTTAACATAAACTATAGTATATTATATTTGTTCCATAACGCGGATAGATTAAATCCTCATCTACACTGGGTTATGGTGAATATTATAAGGAGGTAATAAAATGGCTTTAACAAAAGAAAAGAAACAAGAAATAATTAAAAGATTTGCTAAAGATGAAAAAGATACAGGATCTCCTGAAGTACAAATAGCAATTTTAACAGAAGAAATCACAACTTTAACAAATCATTTAAAAGAACATAAACACGATTATCATTCAAGACGTGGAATGTTTAAAAAAGTAGGACAAAGAAGAAGTTTACTTAACTACTTAAAGAAAAAAGACATTACAAGATATCGTGAAGTTGTTAAACAATTAGGATTAAGAAAATAGATAGGCGCTCATTTTTTAGTGTCTTTTTATTTATTAAAAAGTAAAAATTTAATAATTAAAAGATTGTATAGTATAGTAATTAGTATAAAGGAAGGATAAAAGTAATGAATGAAAAAAAATTTAGATTAGATTTTAGAGGAAGAGAAATAGTAGTAGAAATAGGAAAAATGGCAAAACAAGCAGCTAGCTCATGTCTTGTAAGATATGGTGATACTGTAGTTTTGACAGCAGTAACAAATAAAAAAGAACCATCTACAGGAGACTTTTTTCCTCTTATGGTTTTATATCAAGAAAAACAATATTCAGTAGGGAAAATACCAGGAGGATTTATTAAAAGAGAAGGTCGTCCAACAGAAAATGCTACTTTAGCAGCACGTCTTATTGATAGACCAATTAGGCCTTTATTTAAAGAAGGTTTTAGAAATGAAGTTCAAGTAGTAAATACAGTATTATCAGTAGATACAGATAATTCTCCAGAAATGACAGCACTTTTTGGATCAAGTTTAGCTCTATCAATAAGTGATTTACCATTTGAAGGACCAGTAGCATCAGTAGTAGTAGGGAGAATAAATAATGAATTTGTTATCAACCCAACTGTAGAAGAGCAAGAACAAAGTGATATATATTTAACAGTAGCTGGAACCAAAGAGGCAATTAATATGGTTGAGTCTAGCGCAGATGAAGTATCTGAAGAAGACATGTTAGAAGCTTTAATGTTTGGCCATGAAGCTATTAAAGAATTGATTGAATTTGAAGAAAAAATAATCGAAGAAGTAGGATTACCAAAAAAAGATTATCCAATTATAAAAGTTGATGAAGAAATAAATAGTAAAGTAAGAGACTTAATAACTGTAAAAATGATTAATGCTATCCAAATAGAAGAAAAATTAGCAAGACAAGAAAAAATAGATGAATTAAAAGAAGAAGTACGTGAAACATTTAAAGAATTATATAAAGAAAATGATGATTTAGAAAGTATCATTAATCAAGTAAATGAAGTCCTAGAAGCAATAGAATATGAAGAAATAAGAAGACTTATTACAGATGAAAAAATAAGACCTGATGGAAGACGTGTTGATGAAATAAGACCTTTATCTTCAGAAGTAGATATCTTACCTCGTACTCATGGATCTGCATTATTTACACGTGGACAAACTCAAGTACTTAGTGTTACCACACTAGGATCAATAAATGAATATCAAATACTTGATGGCTTATCAGATGAAGAAGGAAAAAGATTCATGCACCATTATAATTTTCCACAATTTAGTGTCGGAGAAACTGGAAGATATGGTGCTCCAGGAAGAAGAGAAATAGGTCATGGAGCACTGGGAGAAAAAGCTTTATCAAGGGTAATTCCAAGTGAAGAAGAATTTCCTTATACTATAAGAGTTGTATCTGAAGTATTAGAAAGTAATGGTTCATCTTCACAAGCAAGTATTTGTGCTGGATGTATGAGTTTAATGGCCGCTGGAGTTCCAATAAAAGATATGGTCGCAGGAATAGCTATGGGACTTATAACAAACAAAGATAAATATACAATATTAACTGATATTCAAGGAGCAGAAGATCATTTTGGAGATATGGACTTCAAAGTAGCAGGAACAAAAAATGGTATTTGCGCTCTTCAAATGGATATTAAAATAAAAGGAATAACCAAACAAATATTAAAAGAAGCACTAGACCAAGCTAAAAAAGCAAGATTTGAAATTTTAGAAAATATGAAAACTGCTATAAGTAAGCCAAGAGAAGAACTTTCTAAATATGCACCAAAAATAAAACAAATAACTATTAAAGAAGAAAAAATTAAAGATGTAATAGGCCGTGGTGGAGAAGTTATTACTAAAATTATACAAGATGCTAGTGGAGTTATTAGCGTAAATGATAAAAATGCTGTTAAAATAGACATTGAAGATGACGGAAGAGTAATTCTTTACCATAATGATTATGCTGTTATTGATAAAGCAATAGAACTAATTGAAAATGTTGTACGAGAAGTAGAAGAAGGTAAAATTTATACTGCTAAAGTTGTAAAAATAGAAAGTTTTGGTTGTTTTGTAGAAGTATGGCCTGGTTGTGAAGGATTAGTACATATATCTAAACTATCAAAAGAAAGAGTTGATAAAGTCGAAGACGTTGTAAAAGTTGGAGACGAAATAGTAGTAAAAGCTATTGGTACAGACAATAAAGGAAGACTTAATTTTTCAAGAAAAGATGCAATGTAATAGTAAATAATACTTTGAAGGAATCTAATTTGATTTCTTCTTTTCTTTACACTTTTCTTTTTTTAAGTTTTTTAGTATAATTATCTTGTGGTTATTATGAATATATATGATATGACTTTAGAAAATTTAGAAAATTATTTTTTAAATATAAATGAAAAAAAGTATCGAGCTTCTCAAGTTTTTTCTTGGCTTTATGAAAAAAGAGTAAAATCATTTGAAGAAATGACTAATTTGGGCAAAGAACTACTAGAAAGACTAAAAAAAGATTTTAATATTTATACTCCAATCATTGTTAAAGAAGAGAATGATAAAGATGTCAGCAAATATTTATTTAAACTTAATGATGAAGAACATATAGAAAGTGTTTTGATGTATCATAATTATGGAATAAGCTTATGTATCTCTAGTCAAGTTGGATGCAATATGGGATGCGTATTTTGTGAAAGTGGTAAAAGAAAAAAAATAAGAAATTTAACTACCAGCGAAATGCTTCTTCAAATAATAGCAATAGAAAGAAAAATAAATAAAAGAATATCACATATCGTTGTAATGGGAATTGGAGAACCCTTTGATAATTTTGATAATTTAGTAAATTTTATCGAAAATGCTAATAATCCTAAAGGTTTAAATATTGGCTCAAGACATATTACAGTATCTACTTGTGGAATTGTTCCAAAAATATATGAATTTTCTCATCTTAAGTATCAAGTTAATTTAGCAATAAGCCTGCATGCACCAAACAACGAATTAAGAGATAAATTAATGCCTATAAATAAAGTATACCCTCTAGAAGAGTTAATAAAAGCTGTAAAATACTATATAGAAAAAACAAATAGAAGAGTTACATTTGAATATATTTTATTAAGTGAAATAAATGATGGAGAAAAAGAAGCAAGAGAACTTGTTAAACTAATTAAAGGATTAAATGCTTATATAAATTTAATACCTTATAATCAAGGAAACTCAAATAATTTTAAAAGAACTAAAAATGAAAATATTATGAAATTTTATGATATAATAAAAAAAGAAAAAATAAACGTAACTGTCAGACGAGAATTTGGCTCAAATATATCTGCAGCATGTGGACAGTTAAGATCCAAAAAGGAGGAATAAAATGGAATCATTTTATTTAACAGATACAGGAGTAGTAAGAGATCACAATGAAGATAGTGTAATTATATGTACTAATGATGAAGGATCTGTTTTAATGGCTGTAGCAGATGGCATGGGTGGACATAAAGCTGGAGAAATAGCCTCATCTATTGCTATAACAAATTTAAGTAAAAGATTCAATGAAACATTTTTTAAAATGAACAAGTCGTCTGCAGTTGAATGGATAAAAACTAATATTAATGAAATAAATGGATTAATATTTAAACATACTGAAGAAAATCCAGAAAGTAAAGGTATGGGAACTACTTTAGTATTATCCATAATAACAGAAGATTATATTTTATTTGGCAATATTGGAGATTCATCTGGATATGTAATGAAAGATCAAAAAATTCATAAAGTAACAAAAGATCATACATTAGTAAATTTACTTGTTGATGCCGGAGAACTCACTGAAGAAGAAGCCAGAAATCATCCTAAAAAAAATATATTAATGAACGCACTTGGAATAAATGATCCAATTGAAATAGATATATTTGATTGTAGTATGGATGTTGAAGAAATTCTTTTATGTTCAGATGGCCTTACTACAATGGTTACCAATGAACAAATAGAAAAAGTATTAAATGGGGAAGGTACAGTTGAAGAAAAAGTAATTAAACTTATTAAAAAAGCAAATAATAGAGGGGGAAATGACAATATATCAGTAGCATATTTAGTAAGAAATAAAAGGAGTGAACTAGTATGATTGTAAAAGGGCAAAGAGTAAATTCCAGATATGAAATAATAAAAACGATTGGGGAAGGTGGTATGGCTAATGTTTATCTAGCCAAAGATATAATTTTAGATAGAAATGTAGCCATAAAAGTCTTACGTGGAGATTTAGCTACAGACGAAAAATTTGTTCGCAGATTTCAACGTGAAGCTTTATCAGCATCAAGTCTTTCACATCCTAATATCGTAGAAATATACGATGTCGGAGAAGATGATGGAGATTATTATATTGTAATGGAATACGTCGATGGCAAAAACCTAAAACAGTTATTAAAAAAACGAGGTAAATTAACTGCAGCCGAAGTAGTAGATATTATGCTTCAAATTACAAGTGCTATGTCCGTAGCCCATGACAGTTTAATAGTTCATAGAGACTTAAAACCACAAAATATTCTAATAAAAGAAGATGGAGAAATAAAAATAACTGACTTTGGAATTGCTATGGCATTAAACGCTACGCAATTAACTCAAACAAATTCAGCTATGGGATCAGTACATTATTTTCCACCAGAACAAGCTAATGGTAAAGGATCAAGTTTAAAAAGTGATGTATACTCATTAGGAATAATGATGTATGAACTTTTAACTGGAACCCTTCCTTTTAGAGGAGATAACGCAGTAGAAATAGCCTTAAAACATTTAAAAGAACCTATACCTTCAATAAGAACAGAATTACCAGAACTTCCTCAAAGTATTGAAAATATTATCATAAGAGCAACTGCTAAAAATCCTAAAAATAGATACGCAAATGCTGGAGAAATGCATGAAGATTTAAAAACTGCACTAAATAAAGAAAGAGAAAATGAACCAGTAGTAACTTTAAAATATGATGAAGGAATAGATGAAGACACAATAATAGTAAAAAAAGATAATAGCGATGATAGTTTAGTAAAAGAAATAAAAACAGATGAAAAACCAAAAAATAAAAAACTGATAATAGCAGGATTAGTATTTACAGGTTTAATAGTTGTACTTTTATTTGCCTTTCTTATATTACCAATGATATCAAAAGTTCCAGAAGTAACTATCCCAGATGTTTCTAATTTAACTGAAGAAGAAGCAACCGAAAAACTAGAAAAAATGGGTCTTACTATAAGTGCTACTACTGAAGAAGAAAATTCTGAAGAAATAGAAGCAGGTAAAGTAATAGGAACAAATCCAAGAGAAGGCAAAGTAGTAAAAGAAGGAACAGAAGTAGTATTAATAATTTCACTTGGAGTAGAGGAAATAGAAATAGAAAACTATGTTGGACAAAATTATATAGAAGTAAAAACTAAACTAGAATTACAAGGAATAGAAGTAACAATTGAAGAACAAGATCCAGAAGGTACAATAACTGAAGATAGTAGTCAGTTAATCTTATCACAAAGTGTTGACCCTGGAACTAAATTAAAAAAAGGAGACAAAATTACTTTATACATTCCAAGTTCAAAAGAATATTACCCAGATATAGTAAAAGAAGGATGGAGTGTTGAAGAAACAAGAACTTGGGCTAAAACAAAAAATATAAATTTAAAAATTGTTTATGAAGAAACAAACGATTATCCAGAAGGTACAATAATAAAACAATCAAGATCTACAAACTCTACTATAATTGAAGGGGCAAATTTAACTATAACAGTAGCTAAGAAAAAACAAGAAGTAGTAGAAACCCCAGACCCAGACGATTCAGAAAATAGTAATAGTGATGACACTACCGAAGATAATACAACCCAAACAAATTAGGAGACAAAATGAAAGGACAAATAATAAAAATAATAAGTAATGACTATTTTGTAAAAAAAGATAAAGAATATATTTGCAAAGCACGTGGTAAATTTAGAAAAGAAAACATAACACCTAAAGTTGGAGATTATGTTTTCTTTGATGAAAAAGAAAAAGTAATAAATAGTATTGAAAAAAGAAAAAATGAGTTAGATAGACCACCAGTAGCAAATATAGATATTGCACTAATAATAACTAGTCTAAAAAATCCAGCTTTTAATACAAATTTATTAGATAAACTATTAGTAATATCTAATCTAAATAACATAAAACCAATAATATGCTTAACAAAAAAAGACCTGCTTACGAAAAAAGAATTAAAAGAGTTAAAACCAACTTTAAATTATTATAAAAAAATAGGTTATAAAGTTATATATAATACAGAACTATTTAAAATAAAAAGAATATTTAAAAATAAAACAGTAGTATTAACTGGACAAACTGGGGCAGGGAAATCAACATTAATTAATAAGTTAGATAAAAATTTAAATTTTGAAACAAATGAAATTTCCAAAGCTCTAGGAAGAGGTAAACACACAACAAGATATATAACTCTAGTAGAATTATTTAAAGGAAAAGTTTTAGATACTCCAGGATTTTCAGCTTTAGATCTTACAAATTATACAAATGAAGAAATAAAAAAATCTTTTATTGAATTTAATAAATATAATTGTCCATATAAAAATTGTAATCATATAAATGAAAAAGAATGTAAAGTAAAAAAAGAAGTAGGACATAATATATTAAAGTCAAGATATGAAAACTACAAAAAATTTATAGAAAAGAGGTAAATATGAAAGAAATCTCTGTATCATTTTTAAAAGAAGGAAATTATAAAGAATATATAAGACAGATAAATGAAACCGATGCCGATTATATTCATTTCGATGTAATGGATGGTAAATTCGTTCAAACAAAAAATTTACCTCTTAAAGATTTAACAAGTTTATTAAAAATATCAACTAAAAAAAATGATGTCCATCTAATGGTTGAAAATCCTAATAAATATATTGAAACACTATCTTTATATAACATTGAATATATTACTATTCATATAGAAATAAATAATTTTGAAAAATATTTAGACAAAATAATTAATTATGGAATAAAAGCAGGTATAGCTATAAGTCCAGAAACAAATATAGAAAAAGTATATCCATATTTAACAAAAGCTAAAGAAGTATTAATAATGGGAGTCAATCCTGGAAAAAGTGGGCAAGAATTTTTAGATGTTGCCGAAGATAAAATAATAGAATTAAAAAAATATTTAAATGATAATAATATAAATGTGAAAATTGCTATAGATGGCGGAGTAAATGATCAAGTATTAGATAAAATAAAAGAAGCAGATATTATCGTAAGTGCTTCATATATATTAAATGATTTTCACAATATACAAAAACTAAAAGAACTTTAAGAGAAAAATTATTTTCTCTTTTTTATATTAAATACTTGAAAAAATATAATTAATAAGGTATAATTTAACATGTTAATGGCTATATGCGCCCATAGCTCAATTGGATAGAGCGTTTGGCTACGGACCAAGAGGCTGAGGGTTCAAATCCTTCTGGGCGCGCCATTTTTTATTTTGTCTAAATAATAGCACCTCTTTCACAGCGATTACCCCAAGTATCAATAATTTTTTTATCCTTTTTTATAGCAATTATTTCACAATGATTAGGACATCTTTTACATTCATAACCTTTTGTTTCAAAATCTAAATCTAGCACGTTAAAATCAAATACTTCTTCTTTTTCTTTTTTAGATAAAATAGCTACCCCTAAAGCTCCCATTAGATGACCATTTGGATCAGTAATAATATCCTCTCCAGTAACGTCGCAAAAAGCTTTAACTACTCCTATATTTTTACTAACTCCTCCTTGAAAAACAATAGGAGGTTTTATTTTTTTACCCTTAGCTACATTATTTAAATAATTATTTACCACACTATAGCAAAGCCCTGCGATAATATCTTCTTTTTTATGACCAATTTGAGCTTTATGAACCAAGTCGGATTCAGCAAAAACCGTGCATCTAGCAGCAATTTTAGTAGGATTCTTAGATGTAAGAGCAATTCTACCAAAATCCTGAACATCAATTTCTAGTCTTTTTGCTTGACTAGATAAAAATGCTCCTGTTCCTGCTGCACAAATAGTATTCATCGCATAATCTGTAACTATTCCATTATCAATAAGTATTATTTTAGAATCCTGCCCACCAATTTCAAATATTGTTTTCACATCTTTATAAATAGAAGAAGTACCAATTGCATGAGCAGTTATTTCATTTTTAATCACACTTGCTCCAGTCATTATTCCAATTAATCTTCTAGCACTACCAGTTGTACCACAAGAAACAACTATATAACCATCTGGCAAGTTTTTCTTTAACTCTTTTAACAAGTTTTTAACTGCCTGAATAGGAACTCCTTTAGTCCATAAGTAACTACTACAAATAATATTGTTATTCTCATCAATAATAACTCCTTTAGTAGATATAGAACCTATATCAATACCTAGATAAGCTTTTTTATTTCCCATTTTTCTTTTCCTTTCTCATTAACAGCATATCATTAAATGCTTCAATTCTTGTTCTCATTCCTGTATCAGAATCTTGTGTATCAAATGATAAAAACATAATTGGAATATTTTCTTCATTTGATATTTTACTAAGAATAGGCATAACTCCAACCTCTGGAGTACACCCAAAAGGTTTAGTATGAATGACTCCATCATATCCTTTTTTCTTCAAATATAAAAGACGATATACATTACAAGTCGCATCCGCACCAATATGATATTTTAAATAATCTTTAATTTTAAATCTAAAAAATGGATGAAACAATTTTTTATAAAATAGTAAATAAGAAACATCAGTAAATCTTTTAACACTTATATCATATTTTTTAAGTTCATTTTCTAAATTAAAAGTAGAAAAAGGTTCCATTGCAGTATAAAGTTCCCCAATAATTCCAACTTTAAGTTTTGGTTTTTTAACTTTAATAGTTTTTCTTTTGAGTTTATAATGATGTTTTATTTTAAAAATCTTAAATATATTTCTTTCATTACAAAGATCATTAATAAATTTATATTTAAGTTTTTTAAATTCACCTTCGTCTTTTTCAATTTTCTTTCTTGTATAATGCTCACTTTTATCAAAAATCATAATTTTTAGAAAAACTAAAATTAATTCTTTTAAAAGAGTCATTCGAGTAAGCTCAGAATTAATACTTTTAAAAGTTTTATATATGTAATTAAAACTAGTTTTTCCTTTTTTTATAAATTCATAAAATTCAAACTCATAACCTAAATCAGATAAAATAGTTTTTTGAAGTTCAGCATAATTTCCATAACGACATCCTCCACCAAATTGGAATAAAATATTAGCTCCTTCTTCTAATGCTTCAACATAACATCCAATATTGTATTTAAATGGCATACATACAGAGTCTGGAGAAAGTTTACTGCCAATTTCTACAGTCTTCTTAGTAATAGGTGGAGCTATTTTAACTTTTTCTAAAGTGACTTTTTCCAGGAAAGGTTTTATAAAATAAGAATAGTCTCCAACATGAGGAAAAGAAATTATTCTATTCATATGCACTCTCCTTATTAATAATATCAATAAAACTTTCAAGCCTAGTAACAAGCCCAGTATCAGAGTTAGCCTCATCTAAAATAATATTTAAAATAGGAATATCTTTAATTTTTCGAATCACCAGTTCATTAATCAATGAATCTGGGCCACATGGAAAGGCAGAAACTAGAATAATACCATCAACGTTATCTTTGTATTTACCAATCGCACCAAGTATTTCTTTATTAAATGTCCAATATACTTCTTCAGAAATTATTGAAGATTCTTCTTCAATATTTTTTGTATCATAAATGTCTGAGTAAACAATCTCAATATTATTTTTCTTTAAAGTATCAATAAGTGGTTTACCTATAAATTCATCATAAATATTATAAGGATGACCTGCTACTAAAACTTTTTTACAATTATTATTTAAAATACAGGTTTGCTTTAAAATATTATTATTTTTAACTTTCTTTTCTTTTTCTTTAGCATGATTATAAGCAGTAATTACTCTATTATAAGAAAATCCCAAAAAAAGTCCTAATTGAATAAAAGCAGATTTTTCAGTTTTTCTTTTTTGTTCATCTATATTAAAATCTAATATTTTTATATCAAACAAATTATTGACTAAATCATATAAAAGATAAAAATTGGTGCATACTTTTTCATCAAGTTTTACACTTTCTATTCTAGGAATAAAAATATAATCACATTTTCCCTCAAGATTTTTAACATGTCCTAAAAACATTTTTAAACTAAAACATGCTTCATCCGGAGCAATCTTTTTACCATCTTCTAGAATTTTTTTATTTGAAGGATCCGATATAACATATTCAATATCTAATTCATTAAAAAAAGATCTAATTAAAGTCTGATATCTATAATAAAACAAACATCTTGGAACTCCTATTACCATAAAATCATCTCCTAGGTAAGTGTATTCAAAAGCAGAATAAAAAAGTACACAATTTAAAAGAACAAATAAAAAAACTCCTTCTAGTAGGAGATTAATTTATATCAAATAATTTACGAAATAATAGTCGTATGTAAGAGAAAAATAAACTTTGTACAATAAACTTGATTTTTCGCCTGGGGGGGGGGTATAATTAGTGTAAGATATTATAGTATGGTGATGAAAATGAAAGAAAAAGCAAAAATGAAAATATCAACAAAACTAAGTCTAATAATAACAATAATAGGGTTACTAGTAATAATAACGGGAACAAGTTATGCAATATTAAGAGGAAATACCTCTTCAAGTAGTGAACAAATAATAAGAGCTGGAGATGTAACCTTAACATTAACAGAGAACTATGAAAGTATAAATAAGAAAATAATAGTATTAGAAGATAGTGAAGGACTATTACAAGAAGATGTCTATGAGTTTAATATAAAAAATACAGGAAGTATAGCAGCAAGATATGATTTAAGTATAATTAATGAAGTACCAAGTAGTTATGA
>CALVPC010000026.1 GCA_944350405.1 uncultured Bacilli bacterium | reverse complement strand
TCAATATATAAACCATTTAAAATAGAAGATAGAATAGAAATAAATAATATCATTGGTGATGTAGTAAATACCAATTCTTTAAATTTTGAAATATTAGAAGTAAGTAATAAAGAAAATAATAACCAAAGTACTGGTATAATTATAGAAATACCAAATTCAAAAATATTCACCGAACCAGTAAAAAATTATACCAAAGCTTTTAAATATATTTGGAATGAACTAGAAGTAAAAATAAAACTAAACTCTGACTTAGCAAAAAATAAAAAACTTCTATATGACATTGTAAAAAGTAATGATATAGTAAAAAGAATTCCTAAAAAAATGAAAGAACAACTAAACGAAGTAGTAAGAGATTATAGAATATACTATAACAATCTAGACCCAATAATATATACTACAGTAACAGAAGACTATGTCTTATTAACAATAAGATATCTAGCTCATCCAAAAAAATCACGTTTTATAGAAAGTCAAATATGGAATAAAATTTATGAAAATGCTAAAGAAAATAATTTGGATCTATATACTACAGAAACAATAATAAATAAAAAAGATAGTTCAAACTAAAACTATCTTTTATAATGGATGTCTAAAAATTAATGTACATAACAAATCAATAATAAAAATTCCAATAATACTATATGCTAATATAGCAAGTTTAACTTTTCCAATATAATGACAAAACATAGCAATTAATGGTTCTACTATATATATTAAAAGTAAACCTCCCACTGCAAAACTAACAACAGATCTAAGGCAAACATATCCATTAATATTTAAAAACAAACCATCATAAGACCACCAAGTTTTATGATAAAGACCAAACATCAATGCCCCAACAGCATATTCCAAAACCCCTGTAACGATCATTGTTAAAACAAAAAATATTACAAGATTCTTTTTAAACCTCTTAAGAAGTATAACTATAAGAAGTGCTCCCATTCCATAAACAGGCACATAAAATCCATATAAAAAACCTCTATTAACTAATACTCCATCAAACAATAAATAAAATAAAACCTCATAAATCCAACCAACTATAGAAGCTACAAAAAACACAATAACTAAATAATAAAATTTATTTTTACCAACAAATTCAAAATTAAAATCATTTAACTTCTTTAACTTATCTAACATATTACTACCTCTACTTCCTATATACTCTCTTAAAGTCTATCACAACATTTATAAAAAAACAATAAAAAGAGAGCATAAGCTCTCATCTATATAAACGCAGGGATACACCTCAAGCGATCTGCGTCTAATATATATTATGGTGGATATGTTAAATAAGTTCCTTTATTTAAAGAAAAGAAAATTGAACCATTATAAGCAGTATTAAAATATTTTAAATTAAGTTTATTAATACTATCTATAGTACTATACGAAGGATGACCAAATCGATTATCCAGACCACTACTTATAATAGAATATTTAGGATTAACCTCTGATAAAAAATAATAATCATTACTAGTCGAAGAACCATGATGAGCCATTTTTAATATATGCACATCTTTTATATTGTATTCATCAATAATTAATCTTTCAATATTTTTAGATATATCTCCAGTAAATAAAACCTTATAATCTTTTATTTTTCCATATAAAACAATACTAGAATCATTCTCATCAGATCTATCACTATTAAGAGACTGTAATGTATACCCACCAATATCAATTAAATCATTTTTCTTAACTAAATAAACATTAATATTCTTCTCTATACATAAATTATAAATCAATTTTTCTTCTTGATTCATCTCATTAGAATTCATATAAACATTTAATACATTAAAGTTCTCAATTAAGTAATATGCTTCTTTCATATGATCATTATCCCCATGAGTAAGTATTAAATTATCTATTTTACGAATACCTTTACTCTTAAAATAAGGAAGAAGTCTATTTTTCGTAAGTTTATATGTATATTGCTTGTCATTAAACATGACAAGTCCACCAGTATCAATTAAAGTATAAGTTTTATTGACACTTATAAAACTAGCGTCGCCTTGCCCAACATCAAAAAATAAAATATGATCATTGCTCTTAAAAGGCATAAAATAATGCAAAATCAAAAATAATGCCAGTACAAACAAATATCTATATTTACCATATTTCATATCTCTAAACAGCAAACATATTATGACATAATATGACACTATCATTGACACACTCATTTTACAGAAGCTTATTTTAACAAAGTCTATTTCGTTCAATAAATGTGATACCCATTCAATTATTATAACGAAAAAATAAATAACTTCATCTAAAAAAGGTAATAAATAACCAATCATTACTAAAGGAAGTAACAAATTAGAAACATAAGGCACAAAAAATATATTATAAATAATAGATAAAAAGTTAACTTGATAAAAATTATTAACAGTAATGGGATAAGAAACCAAAAAAGCAATAAATGATATTAAAAATAATTTTTTTATTTCATTACCTTTTATTAAAGAGGAATACATAATAAGAAACAAAGTAACTAAAAATGAATATTGCAATCCGATATTATTCAAATAAAGAGGATTAAACGTCAGAATTATTACTAATGTTAAAATAAGAAGATTTTTTTTATTTATTTCTAATTTAAAAATTTTATTAAACATAATTAAAATAGCAAATATTGCTCCTCTTAAAACTGACATAGAAAAATTAGTGACAAACATATAAAATATTAGAAATAAAATTAAAATTATAGATTTAAACAAACTCTTTACTTTAATTTTATCTAAAAACCAACTAAATACCACTATAAAAATAGAAATATGAAGCCCAGAAATAGCAAATAAATGACTAATACCATTATCTCTATATGTAGTTAAAACGTCCTCATCCAAATAATTATTATTGCCAAATATTAAACTATTTATATATGGATAAGACTTATCAAGCTTTTTCCCATGTTCTAACATAAAAGTTTTTATACCATAAAAAATACTATCATTATCAGAAACCTTTTCAATAGAAGAAATATCAACAGAACTATATATATCATTACTAATTAAATATTTTTTATAATTAAAAGTATTAGGAACTGTATTATTAGAAACATTAATAATTTCACCATTAATAATTACTTTATCTCCTAAGCTATACTTTTTTAAAAAATCATCAATGTCTTCTTGTTCACAATACAAATATCCCAATACTTTTTCTGCACCTTTAAGTTCTAACTTAACTCCATAATCTTTTATTAGTATATTATTTATAATAAATTCTTCATCATCAAAGCTATGATAAACACTACTATAATTTATATTACTACAAATAAAATAACTTATGAAACATATAAAAAGCAGAAAATAATAAATAAAATTATGTTGTAATATAATCCTTAATTTTTTCAAATAAAGCTTCCCCTATTCCAGAAACATTTTTTATATCTTCTATTTTCTCAAACTTATTTTCCTTTCTATACTCAATTATAGAATCTGCTTTTGCCTCTCCAATACCAGGTATAGACATCAATTCTTCTTTAGTACCAGAATTTATAGAAACAAGTTTTTGTTCTGATTCATCATCTGTTTTTTCATCTTCATCTAAATCCTTATTAGTACTAATTGAATCATTAGAAACACAAGAATCATTTTTAATTAAATCACTATCACACTTTTCTATCAAATTCTCTTCTTGTTCTTTTACATTTAAATAATTCTCAATTTCATTCTTACTATATATAACAATAACCATCTCATCAAATATCTTCAAACTAAGATTATTCACCGTAGTAGAAGCATTCTTTGTAAGACCTCCTGCTTTCTTAATAACATCAATTACTCTTTTGCCTTCATCTAAAGTATAAACTCCTGGATTTTTTATCTCACCCTTAATATCAACAATAACCTGTTTAATCTCTGATAAAGGTTCTGCTTTTACTTCCTCATATTTAGAATTATCATTCTCAATTAAATTAATCGAACGATAAAAATAAATAAACATTATTACTTCGCTTATTATCATTAATAAAAAAAGTATTCCAAACAAAATATAATTACAATATTTTTTATAAAATTCATAAATTCTTTCCATAAAAAAACCTCCTACTATACTATTAGCAGAAAGTTTTTTAATACCTAACCTTTTTTTAATTTTTGTTTATTCTCATAAGCAACTCTTTGCACCATCGTAAGTGCTATTAAAATACACCAACATATACTACCACCATAGCTCATAAAAGGAAGAGGAACCCCCGTCATAGGTAAAAGCCCTAAAACACCAGTCAAATTGACTAAAATATGCATAAATATATAGAAACAGACTCCATAACAAATAAGTGAATTTCCAGGATTAGAAGATCCTTTACCAATAACAATAATTCTAATAAGTAACATAAAGTAACAAGCAAATAATAATACTGCTCCTAAAACTCCTGTTTCTTCAACATATATTGCAAATATAAAATCAGTATGAGCTTCTGGCAAATATAAATATTTTTGCGTACTATTACCAATTCCTTTACCTAAAAGGCCTCCTCCATTTATAGCAATATACCCATTACAAAGTTGATTTCCAGAAGTTATATATCTACTACACGGATCATGATAATTAAATCTTTCAAGTTCATTACTAGAAAATATTTTATCTCCCCAAAATATAAATACAATAGAAACAATAAATATCAAAATCATTCCTACAATAAACATTATACTTTTAATTCTTTTTGAAACAGGAGAAAAGAAAAACATTAAAACACAAAGTCCTAAAAATATAATAGCAGTCCCCAAATCACCTTGTAAAATAATCGTACCTGCAACTATTAAAGAAACAATCATAGGAACCATCATTCGATAAAAATTATTCTTATATTTTATATTTATACTATAAAAAGTAGCAATCAAAGGAATAATAGCAACTTTAGCAAATTCACTAGGCTGAATACCTAAACCATTATAGTTAATCCAACCACTCATTCCATTTATAACCTGACCTAACATAGTAAGAACAACAATAACAACAGCAATAACTATTGTCGCAAGCCATGATAAAATCGAATATTTACTGGTAGGAGTCTGTAAAATAACACAAGACATTACTAGTCCTGCAGCCAAAAAAATTAATTCTTTCATAAAATATCTGCTTGGATCAGCTTCATTCACCATAAATGCAGTGATATTAGAAGCAGAAAAAATAGTAATTAACCCTAAAGCAAATAAAATCATTGAAATAATAAAAAGCGGTTTATCAATATTTTTTACTATCTTCATATGTTATTACCTCTACTTTATAATATCATAAAATAAATAAAATTTAAATAATATAGTTTTTTATAATGTCAAAAATGGACTATATATAATAAACTATATTAGATATTAAAAAGGAGGATGTTTATGTATTATTACGGAAACTCATATGGTTATGGATCTGGATGTGGATGTAATCAACAACCAATGTATCCATACTATACTGGAGGATACTCAAATGGATACGCTATAATATTAGTATTATTTATTTTGCTAATCATTATAATTGGCGCAAGAAATTGGAATTAATTAAACTAAAAAGGAAGTATAAGCTTCCTTTTCATTATAAAAACTATTAATTTATAATAAAAAATACTATATTAAATTAAGACTTAACTAACCAAACAAAAGTTTTTAAAACACTTTCTTTTTTATATAAAATATGATATAATACACATATCTTTGAGGTGATAATATGCTAAAAAATAAAGATATTTTAGATGAAAAAGATAAAAGGTTAAGACAAATGAGTAAAGAAGTAACTTTCCCTTTAGATGAAAAAGATAAAAAAACTATTGAGTTAATGATTGAATATCTAACAAATAGTCAAATAGAAGAACTAGAAAAAAAATATAACTTAAGACCTGGTATGGGAATGGCTGCTATTCAATTAGGAATCCCAAAAAGATATTTTGTAGTAGTTCATGAACAAGAAATAAAAGAAACATTTAAAAACTATGTAATAATAAATCCAAAAATTGTTTCACAATCTGAAGAGATAATATATGTAGAAGAAGGTGAAGGATGCCTTAGTGTAAATAGAGAAGTCGAAGGAATAGTACCTAGAAATGCAAGAATAACTATCGAAGGTTATGACATAGAAGGAAAAAAAATCAAAATAAGAGCACGAGAAGAATTAGCTATAGCCTTCCAGCATGAACTAGATCACCTAAATGGTATCCTATTTACAGACAAAATAGATAAGAAAAATCCCTACAAAAATGCTGATATTTATAGGGCAATATAAAATGAGTTATAAAATATAACTCATTTTTTCTTACCATAAAAAACATCATTAACAGAAATATCTTTACTATATGAACATATATCTTTTAAATATAATTTCCAAATCTCATCATTTAATTCTATATAACCAAAATTATATAATTCTTGGATTGCTACATCTTTATTAACAATAAATTGTTCATAAGTTGGATCTACTAAATAAAACTTATCCTTATTAAAAGGAACCAAAACAAAAGCATGAGAATAATCAATATCAAAATCAGAAGTATCAATCAAATGACAACTAACACCATTTTTCTTTAAAATTTCAAAAATTTTACTAGAATAAATAAAACAAGTACGTTCAGTAGTAAGTTTATTATAATAATACTTAGTATCTAAAATAGCTTTCTTAATTTCATCCTCAATATTATTTCCTTTTATATTTAATAACTTATCATAAAAATTATTCACAATATCACCAAATATATTATAACAATATTTAATAATTAATTAAAACCTAAATTAATGTTTTAGTTATTTCCAGTAGAACCAAATCCCCCCGCACCTCTAACTGTTTCGCTAAGAGTTGAAACTTCCTCAAAAGAAGCCTTATAAAACGGAGTAATAACAAGCTGTGCAATTCTCTCACCATTAGATATAGTTCTATTTGAAGAAGACTGATTATAAAGAGATACCATAATCTCTCCTCGATAATCAGCATCAATTACTCCAACCTTATTAGCTGGGGCAAGACCCATTTTAGTTGCTAAACCACTTCTAGCATATATAAGTCCTGCATATCCAATCGGAATCTCCATAGCAATACCAGTTCTTACTAAAACAGTCTCACCTGGCTTTATTACTATTTCGTCATCTAAAACAGCATATAAATCAGCCCCTGCTGAAAATTCTGAACCATAAGTTGGCACAATAGCCCTATCATCTAATTTTTTTATATTTATTTTTCCTTCTAACATAAAACCTTCTCCTTTTCATAAATTAATTCTTTAATCATATTTGTTTTAAGACTCTGCTTAACATCAATAATTCTTTGATTAGAAGACCCTCTAAAATATAAATTAGGATTTTTTAATTCTTCTATAAACTTACCATCGACAATAACATCTAAATAAGATAACAATTCCCGTGTCTCTGGAAACAAATTACATTGTTTTTCTACAATATCTTTATCAAATAAAAAGCCAGAATAAGCCCAAATATCTTTTTCAGGATAGACACTCTTCACTTTTCTAACAAGTTTTAAAAGTCCAATTTGATTGACATGCTCAAAAGGTTCTCCTCCAAGTAAAGAAAGTCCACTAATATAATCATATTTCATAGCATCAATTATTTCATCAATAGTATCATCAGTAAAAGTATTCCCATAATTAAAATCCCATGCTTCCTCATTAAAACAGCCTTTACAATGATGATTACAGCCACTAACAAATATCGATACTCTAACACCTGGACCATTAGCAACATCATATTTTTTTATAACTGCATATTTCATAAAGCCTCCTACAAATGAAGTTCTCTCACACTTATTTCTTTAGTTTTACCTTCATTCCAAAAATTTTCACCTAAATATCCACAAGTTCTTCTAGTAACATTCATTTTATTCTTATCCTTATTACCACAATTAGGACATTCCCACTCTAAATCTTTATTAATTATAATTTCTCCATCAAATCCACAAACATGACAATAATCACTCTTAGTATTAAACTCAGCATATTGAATATTATCATAAATAAACTTTACAAGTTCTTCTAATGCTTTTAAATTATGTCTCATATTAGGTATTTCAACATAACTTATTGCCCCACCAGAAGAAATTTTTTGAAATTGACTTTCAAACTTAAGTTTACTAAAAGCATCTATCTTTTCACGAACATCAACATGATATGAATTAGTATAATATCCTTTATCAGTAACATCTTTAATAATTCCGAATTTTTCTTTATCAATTCTAGCAAACCTATAACACAAACTTTCTGCAGGAGTACCATATAAAGCAAAACCAATTCCAGTCTCCTTTTTCCATCTATCTGTAGTCTCTCTCAATTTATTCATAAGTTTAATAGCAAACTTCTCTCCAATAGGATCAGTATGACTAACTCCTTTAACAAGCTTAGTTGTCTCATAAACACCTATATAACCAAGAGAAATTGAAGAATATCCATCCTTTAATAAAGGGTCAATCTTTTCGCCTTTTTTAAGCCTAGCAATAGCGCCATATTGAAAATGAATTGGACTAATATCAGAAGTAGTTCCTAAAAGAGCATAATGACGGCACATAATAGCTTCAAAACAAAGTTCTAGTCTTTCTTCCAAAATTTCAAAAAACTTCTTCTCATCACCATGACTTAAAATACCAATTTGAGGTAAATTTATACTTACAACACCTTGATTAAATCTTCCTTCAAATTTATAATTACCATCTTTGTCCTTCCAAGGAGCAAGAAAACTTCTACATCCCATTGGGCTAAACACATTACCTTCACAATTTTCTCTCATCTTCTTTGCAGATATATAATCTGGATACATTCTTTTAGCAGAGCATTTAACAGCAAGACGAGTTAAATAATCATATTCACCACCTTTTAATGCATTATGCTCATCTAAAACATAAATAAGTTTTGGAAAAGCTGGAGTAACATAAACACCTTTTTCGTTTTTAATACCTTGAAGTCTTTGTTTTAATATTTCTTCAATTATCATTGCATTTTCTTTTATATAAGGATCATCTTTTTTAAGATTTAAAAACAAAGTAACAAAAGGAGTTTGCCCATTAGTAGTCATTAAAGTATTAATTTGATATTGAATAGTTTGAACACCAGCTGCTAATTCTTCTTTAAGCCTTTCTTCAACAAGTAAATCAATCTGTTCTTTTGAAATTTTACCTTCATGAGTACTCATAATTTTTTTTCTAAATTTTTCACGACTTTTTCTTAAATATTTACCTAAATGACTTATATCAACGCTTTGTCCACCATATTGATTACTAGCAACTGCAGCTATAATTTGTGTCATAACAGTGCAAGCAACTTGAAAACTTTTTGGACTTTCAATCATTTTTCCATTCATTACTGTACCATTATCAAGCATATCACCAATATTTATAAGACAACAATTAAATATAGGCTGAACGAAATAATCTGCATCATGAAAATGTAATATTCCTTCATCATGAGCTTTACTAATTTTCTCTGGAAGTAAAACTCTACGAGTTAAATCACGTGAAACTTCCCCAGCAATATAATCTCTTTGTGTTGAAGCAATACTAGTATTTTTATTAGAATTTTCTTCACTAAGCTCTTTATTCTCATTTCTAATTAAACTAAGTATAGACTCATCTGTAGTATTACTTTTTCTAACAAGAGCTCTATTATATCTATAAATAATATAAGCCTTTGCTAAATCAAATTTTTTAATTTCCATTAATTTTTTTTCTATAATATCCTGAATATCTTCAACTAAAATTCTCTTTTTATTTAAGCTTTCAATATATCTAATAATATTATCTATTTGTCTATTACTAACTCTAGCATCCTCACTAACATCATTATTAGCTTTAGTAATAGCAATTCTAATCTTATCCCTATCATAATCAACAGCACGACCATCACGTTTAATTACCTTCATATATACTACCACCTCTCTATTTTTATATATTAGTTATAACAAATTTTTTAAAAAATAAATGTTGCATTTGCAACAAAATAAAATTATAATTAAATAAAATATAAAACTTTACAAGCAGGTGATAATATGAACTATTTATCTATATTTAATAATATTGAAGAGGAAGATATTAACAAAATGTTAAAATGTTTTGAAGCTAAAACTAGAACATATAAAAAAGATTCCACCATAGTAAACTATATTGGAAATACCAGTATGATAGGAATAATTTTAAAAGGTAAAGCAGAATTAATTCGCTATGACTATTTAGGAAATAGAACTATAATTGAAATATTAAAAGAAAATGATATCTTCGGAGAAGTTTTTTCAAATTATAATATTGATGAATTAAGTATTAAAGCAACCGAAGAAACAACAATTTTATTTATCGATTATTATCATATAACCAAAAGATGTAAAAAAGCTTGTCCATATCATAGTAAATTAGTAGAAAATGTTCTAAACATATTATCCAACAAAATTGTAAATTCAAACGAAAGAATTGAAATATTAGCAAAAAGATCCACAAGAGAAAAACTATTAGCTTACTTTGAAATCACAGCAAAACAAAAATTATCAAAATCATTTGTTATACCATTTACTTATACTGATTTAGCAGACTATTTAGGAGTAGATAGAAGTGCAATGCAAAGAGAATTAAAAAATTTAAAAGATGAAGGTTTTATAAAAACTAATGGTAAAAAAATAACTTTAACATATTAAAAAATTTACTTATAGAAAAAAAACTTTAAAAGTACAAACAAAAAAGGATATAAAAAATTATTTATTATCCTTCTCTTTCTTAAATTTTTCATAAACCGCTAATTGGGAAAAAATTGCACAAAATATACTTGGTATTATCGCAAAACCAGCACTTACCTGACCTTTGTTTGACAATACATATCCTGCACCTATAAATGTTAAAATCATAAATACAAATGTTAACATTCTATATACTTTTTCTTTTTTCATAACATTTTCCTCCAAATTCATTTCAGAAATTGCTTTTTTTAATTTAACTCTTAACAATAACCCATACCCCCATATAAAACAGCCAATTCCCATCATTATTATTCTTTGGATTGTTGTAGTTGCTAATAAAGAAGTTAAAGTCATTGTAATAACTATCCCCGCAAATATTAAAAGTTCAGTTAGAATTTGCATATTTTCTAATTGATTTCTCGTTATCAATATAGATAAAATATTCTTATCAGACACTTTTTTTTGTTCTTCATTATTTAATTTTTTTCCTTCTAAAAGCTCATTTATTGTGATTCCTAAGATATTACATAATTCTGGAATATTAGAAGTATCTGGCAAATTCAGCCCTCTTTCCCACTTTGAAACAGCATTTACACTTACATTCATTTTCTCTGCTAATTCTTCTTGAGTTAGTTTTTTAACTTTACGACAATTGGTAATAAAACCACCTATTTTCAATTTATCCATAATGAATCCTCCTTCTCTATTAAATCTATCAGAATTTATATAAAATTACCACATACCATAGGTTTAATTTTATACAAATCTATAAAATTAAGTTAAAATAAGAATTTGTATGTTAACTTATTTACTATCCTTTTAATAAAATTATATCACTATTATTAAATATAATTAATTAAAGTTTTTTAAGAAAAAATTTTCATATCATTATGAGAATATTTAATTAATTTTGTTATAACAAAAAATAAGTCAAAATTATATTTGACTTGACTCTTTTTTTAAAATTCTTTTTTTAGATATATTTTTTTAGATATATTATACGAAACTAATATCATCAAAATTATAATAATTGGTAATATTATAAACCAATAATCATTAAATATTTGAATAACATTATTAGGAATTTTTATATTAAGATATTTAAATAAAAATCCTATTAATCCACTCATACCAAATACA
>CALVPC010000025.1 GCA_944350405.1 uncultured Bacilli bacterium | reverse complement strand
CATCAATATCTTTAAAATATTCTCTTATTTGTTTAGATATTACTTCTATAGTTTTTTTCATTTCATTTTGATAATAAGTTTCTCCTAAAAATACAATAGGAATTATATTGTTTTTTAAGGATTCTTTAATTTGATTATTAATTGTTTGTGATGTTTCATTTAAATATTTTATTCTTTCTGGATGTCCTATTAAAGTGTAATTTACTCCAACAGATTTTAATATATTTCCTGTTAGCTCTCCTGTTAATTCTTTGTCGCTTATACTTTGAGATGCTACTTTAAATTTATATTTACCTATAAAATATGGAATATATATACTGCTTGGGCAAATTATTATATCTAAGTCATTTCTTATTAAATCATTTATATTTAAAAGATATTCTTTAATTTCAGGCATAGTCAAATCAGACTTGTGATTTAATATTATAATTTTTTTCATGATAACCCTTTATTTTATGTTTCTTAAGCCTGGTACATCATGGTCTTCTAAATATTTTAATGTTGCTCCTCCGCCAGTTGATGTAAAAGTAATATCTTTAGTATACCCTAAAAGGTTAGCACAACCAACAATATCTCCTCCACCTAAAATTACTGTTTCTACATTATCTTTTAAATATTTTAATATCTGTTCTGTTCCATATCGATATTTTTCATATTCATAAGCACCGAGAGGTCCATTCCAAAAAACTGTTTTGGTGTTTTTTAAAATTGATTCAAATAACTCTATTGTTTCATCTCCAATATCTAAACCTATAAAATTTTTAGGTATCATACTTATATCTTGTAATACAGTATCACTTTCTTCAGATATTTCAAATGCACCATATAAATCTTTAGGCAATATTATTCTATCTTCATAGTGTTTTAAAAGATCTTTACAATAATCTACTTCTTCTTTTTCATATAATGATCTTCCTATATCATATCCTTTGGCTCTTAAAAATGTAAAAGCCATAGCACCACCAACTAAGATATAATCTGCTTGTTTTATTAAAGATTTTATCATGCCTATTTTATCAGATATTTTTGAGCCTCCCATTATTACTACAAATGGTCTTTTTGGATTATCTAATTTATTTAAATTTTCTAATTCTTTCTCGATTAAAAAGCCAATTCCACTTTCAAGATAATAAGATATTCCAAAATTTGATGCATGTTTTCTATGTATAGTGGCAAAAGCATCATTAATAAATATATCGCCAAGATGAGCCCATCCTTTGCTTAATTTATTATTACAATCACTTTCTTTATTACCTTTTAAGTCTTCATACCTGGTATTTTGAATTAATATTCCCTCACCAAGTGGCAATTTTTTTACATATTTTTTTAATTTTGAAGGTTTTGTCTCATTTACAAAATGTATTTTATTTGGTAATAGTTCATTTAATCTATTATAGACAACTCTCATATCATATTTTTCTTTATCACTTTCAGTTTTTATTCTTCCTAAATGTGACATTATTATTAGTTTGGCATTTTTATCTAATATATAATTAATTGTTTTTAAACTAGCTTTTATTTTGGTATCATCAATTATTTTACCATCTTTAATACTTACGTTTAAATCACATCTTAATATTACTGTTTTACCTTCTAATCTAAAATCTTTTACTGTTTTCATATTCCCTCCTTATTATATATAATAACTCTATTTATTTTCGTTATCAATAAAACTAGCTCTTTTTAATAGTTCTTTACCATATTTTTTATTAATACTATCCATTAATTCTTCAACTTTTTCATCTTGCTTAGGTTCTTTTTCAAATAAAGATATTTGATATGTTTTTTCTTCTTGTAAATCATCTAGTCTTATTCCCACTAACCTAATTGGTTCATTTTTATAAAATTCTTGTAAGAGTTCTTTAGAATACTTTAAGATTTCACTATAATTATTAGTAGGATTTTTAATTTTTTTCTGATGAGAATATCTTTTAAAAGTATTATCTTTTAAGATTACGCATATTACTCTAGCATATTTTTTTTCTTTTCTTATTCTTTTAGAAACCATATCGGATAATTTTTCTAATACTTTATATATATCTTCTATTTCAGTTAAATCTTCTTCTAATGTTAATTCATTACTTATTCCTTTAGGATTGAATGCTTCAGATGTAACTTCTTCATTATCAATTCCTTGGGCTATTTCTACTAATCTAATAGCATTGTTTTTAAATATTGCTTTTAAATTATATGGATTTTGCTCTGCTAAATCTTTTATTGTTTTTATGCCAATATTTTCTAGCTTTTCAGCACTTTTTCTTCCTACTGTGAATAAGTCTCTAATTGGTAAAGGATACATTTTTTCTTTCACTTCATAACTATATAAAGTATGGACTTTATCTGGCTTTTGGAAATCTGAGGCCATTTTGGCACATAATTTATTATTAGCAATACCTATATTAACTGTAAATTTAAGCTTATTTTTTATTTCTTCTTTTAATTTATAAGCGAATTCTATTTCGTCTCCATATAAGCTCTTTACTTTAGTATAATCAAGATAACATTCATCTATTGATGCTATTTCTATATCGGGAGTATATTTTAATAAAAGATTAAATAATTGATCACTTCTTTTTTTATACATTTTATGATTTGGAGGGAAAATTTTCAAAGAGGGATCTTTCCTCTTGGCACTATATATAGTTTCTGCAGTTACTATACCTTTTTGTTTTGCTACTGGAGATTTTGCTAATACTATTCCTCTTCTTTTTGAGCTATCTCCTCCAATAATTGATGAGATTTTTCTTATGTCTTCGGGATATCCTTTTTCTAATAAATCAATAGCAGTCCAAGATAAGAAAGCATTATTAACATCTATATGCATAATTATTCTTTCCATTATATCCCTCCTTACTTTAATTATAGCAGAAAAATAAAAAAAGCACACATATATTTGTGCTTAAAATTCCATTAAATCTTTTTCTTTTTCTTTGGTTAGATTTTCAATTTTTTTATTATAGTCATTTACTATATCTTGAAGAAGTTCTACTAAATTTCTTTCTTGATCTTCTGGAAGATCATCTTTTTTTATAATATCAATTATATCTTTTCTAATATTTCTAATTGATATTCTTCCCTCTTCAGAATATTCTTTTACTTGTTTTACTAATTCTCTTCTTCTTTCTTCAGTAAGAGGGGGGATAGTTATAAAAATAGATTCGCCATTATTGTTTGGGGTAACTCCTAAATTAGCTTCGAATATTGCTTTTTCTATGTTTCCTAATAAAGTTCTGTCAAATGGCTTTATACTTATTTGTCTTGCTTCTGGTATAAATATTGTAGCAAGTTGTTTTAATGGTGTTTTTGTCCCATAATAGTCTAAATAAACATCATCTAACATACTAGGATTAGCTCTTCCGGCGCGAACACTAGTAAATCTATCTTCAAGTGATGCTATGGCTTTATCCATTTTTTCTTTAGCTAAATTTAAATAATCATTGTTATCCACATTAATCTCTCCTTTAGTTAATTATACTCTATTGCAGCTTAAAAGTCTATATATGAAATTATTGTTTACTATAATATTGAATTGTTTTGTCCATTGTTGGTGATGTTTAGAGAACTTCCACTATAATTATATATTGTATTTTCATTACCATTTATAGTGATAACACCAGTCATTAATGAGTTTATAAATATGATATTATTATCTTCCATATTTATATTGTATATATTGCCTCCATTTATGTTTATTTCTCCGTTGTTAGTTAACATTTCAAATATATTTCCTCCATTAATTTGGACTTGTGTGCCTTCTATATTAAGTGTAGTAATACTTCCTCCGATCATTGTTATAGTTGAGGATTCTAATTTAAGATTATCTATTGTGGCTTCTTCTATTCTAATTGTTCCATTGATGATTGTAATATCTTCGATATAGCCGCTTATATCAATAGAGGTTATTGTTGCATCATATCCGTTTAAATCTAATACCTCTATATCTGTAAGACTATTATCTACTGCTAGGTCAAATAGTGTAGATTCATATATTGTTAAAGTCTTTTTTGGTATGATAGCTTCTACTTCAATTGTATTAATACCTGTTATATTATCTCTAAAAAGGCCATAGGAATTATTTGTTAATTTATAAAAAGACTCTTTTACCCTATTAATTTTTCTTTTCTCACATTATTAATAGTCCTTTAGTATTTATACATTAATTATATATAACTCCTTTTATTTTTTCAATATTTTAACTCAATTAAAAAAATTAGGTTACCCTAATTTTATTTTTGAATTTGATTTTTAACTTCTTTGGTAAAGTTTTCATTTCTTTTTTCTTTTTTTTCTCCTACTTCATATCTAATCATTTTTAAAATTTTTCCGCCATTATCTTGAACAAATTTTCCTACTGTTTCTTTATTTTCTGCTTTTATAAAAATTTGGTTTTCTAAACATACTTCTTCATAGAATTTTTTTACTTTTCCTTGCATTATTTGTTCAATTCTATCTTCTGGTTTTCCTTCATTTAAAAGTTGTTCTCTCATGATTGATTTTTCTTTTTCTAATACTTCAGATGGAACTTCTGATTCATTTAAGTATTGAGGATTCATTGCTGCGGCATGCATTGCAACATCTTTAGCAATATCCTTATTTGCTCCTTCAAGCACTACTAAACTAGTAATTTTGCCTCCCATATGAGAGTAAATACCAAATACTTGATTATCTTCTTTTTTTACTATTTCAAATCTTCTAAAACTTATTTTTTCTCCAATTTTAGCAGTTAGGTTGATAATTGCTTCTTTAATTGTTTCATTGCTATCTGCTAAAGTTAATTCATTTGCTTCTTCTATTGTCTTTACGTCTTTATCTATTAAAGTTTTGCTTAGTTTTGCAACAAAGTTTTTAAATTCTTCATTTTTAGCAACAAAATCTGTTTCTGAATTTACTTCAAGTATTACTGCGGAATTATCAACAGATTCAGCTTCTGTTAATCCTTCGGCTGCAATTCTTTCAGCTTTTTTTGTTGCTTTTGATATTCCTTTTTCTCTAAGCCAAGTAATGGCATCATCCATATTTCCATTTGATTCTTGTAATGCTTTTTTGCAATCCATCATTCCTGCGCCTGTTTTATCTCTTAAATTTTTTACATCACTAGCACTAAACATATTTCCTCCTTATTTTAATATAGCTATTAAGTCAGCTTTTTTCATTGTACTATAACCTTTAATTCCTTGTTCTTTAGCTATAGCTTTTAATTCTGTTAAAGTTTTTGTTTCTAAATCTTTTGCTACTTCTTCCTTCTTTGGTTCTTCAACTTTTTCTTTAACTTCTTTCTTTGGAGTTTCTTTTGCAACTTTTTCTTCTTTTTTTGGCTCTACTGTTTCTTCTTTTTTAACTTCTTCTTTTTTTGGTTCGTCTTTTTTATTAGACTTTTTCATATCTTCTTGAGATATGCAATCCATTATTTCATTTCCATTAACTTCAGCAATTGCATTAGTTAAAGCTCCAATTACTAATTTAACTGCACGTACTGCATCATCATTAGCTGGTATTACATAATCAACCATGTCTGGATCGCAATTAGTATCTACTATACCAAATACTGGAATTTTTAGTTTTCTAGCTTCTTTTATTGCTGTTTCTTCAGCACGTGGATCTACAATAATTAAAGCGTTTGGAAGTTTTTTCATTTCTCTAATTCCACGTAAATTTCTATTTAATTTTTCATATTCTTTTTTGATTTTAACTACTTCTTTTTTTGGTAACACTTCAAAGATACCATCTTTTTCCATTTGCTCAATTTCATCAAGTCTTTTAATTCTATTTCTAATTGTTCTAAAGTTTGTTAATGTTCCTCCAAGCCATCTTTCATTTACAAAGTACATGTTAGTACGTTTAGCATTTTCTTCCATTGCTTCTTGAGCTTGTTTTTTAGTTCCTACATATAGGAATGTTCCACCTTTTTCTGCTATTTTCTTTAATTCTTCATATGCTTCTTCCATTTGTTTTACTGTTTTTTGTAAATCAATTATATATATATCATCTCTTGATGTATATATGTATTCCATCATTTTTGGATTCCATCTTCTTTTTTGATGCCCAAAATGAACACCAGCTTCTAATAAATAACTCATTGACACTACTGCCATAATAATTCCTCCTTCGTTTTTTCTTCTACTAAATTCAAAATAATATCACCAATTGGCACTAGATATTAAAATTCTTTAGTATGTTTATTTTAAAGCTTCGATTAATTCAGCTTTTTTCATTGAAGTGTATCCTTCAATATTTTTTTCTTTTTCTAATTTTTTTAATTCTGCTACTGTAAGTTTTGATAAATCGTTATCGTTTTTTTCTACTACTTCTTTTTCTTTCTTTGGAGTTTCTTTTTTTGTTTCTACTTTTTCTCCTTTAGCAATTTTTACTAAATTAGCAAATGCTTCTTTGTCGGAAATAGCAAGTTCTGATAACATTTTTCTGTTTATTTCTACTCCTGCTTTGTTTAATCCATTAATAAATTTAGAATAGCTAATATCGTTTACGCGACATTCAGCGTTAATTCTTGTTATCCATAATTTTCTAAAATTTCTTTTTGTTTGTTTTCTGTCACGGTATGCATATCTTTCAGAATGCATTACTTGTTCATGAGCTGTTTTATATAATCTATGTTTACTTCCAAAGTATCCTTCAGCTTTTTTAAGGACTTTTTTTCTTCTAGCACGTGTTGCGACACTATTTTTTACTCTTACCATGTTTTATACTCCTCTCTTTAAATTACATTTTTTAATCTTTTTAAGTCTGATTTGCTTAAATTTGACTTAGCTCCGGCTTTTTTTGATTGTGCTGGAGTTTTCTTACCTGTCATATGATTATTACCTGTGTTTAACTTAGTAATGGAACCGCTTTGTCTTATGTTTAATACTTTTTTAGTTCCTTTATGAGTTTTTATTTTATTTTTTCCCATATTTACCTCCTATTTTTTTTCTTTTATTGGTGCTAGTAACATTGTCATGTTTCGACCATCTAATTTAGCTTTTTGCTCAATGACAGCAAATTCTTTGGTTTTTTCTGCAAATCTATTCATAACTTCTTCTCCTAAATCAGTATGTAACATTTGGCGTCCTTTAAATCTAATACTTAGTTTTACTTTATGACCTTTTATTAAATATTTCGAAGCATTTCTCAATTTGGTTTCAAAATCACCAATATCTATGGATGGTGAAAGACGATATTCTTTAATTTCCATAGTGTTAGCTTGTTGTTTCTTTTTACTTTCTTTAGCTTTTTTTGCTCTTTCATATTTATATTTGTTATAATCCATTATTTTACATACTGCAGGGTTTGAATTTGCACTTATTAACACTAAGTCTAAACCTGCATAATTTGCAATTGTTTGAGCATCTTGTATTGGTTTTATACCCATTTGTTCCCCGTTTGGTCCTATTACTAGAACATGTGATATTTTTATTTGTTCGTTACACAACAAATCATTACTTTTATTAGCTATACTAAACACCTCCGTAAAATATAAAAAGAGTACGAAATGTACTCTAATCCACCAGATAAAAGCATAAAAAAGATTAATATTGTTTTTAGCTTATCGGCTCTTTACCTATAGTCTTATTTAACTATCAGGTGGATTTATACATCTCTTTCCTTTTTTACATGTTAAATTATACATAAACTTTATTCATTTGTCAATGTTTTATTACTTTTATTTGATTTTTATATAGAAAAAGCACCTTATATTCAAGGCGCTATATTAATGGAGGACGACAAAATCATCTTCCATTAATATTATATGTATTATATTCTTAAATTATTCATATTTTTTTAAATATGTTTATGTTTTGATGTAAGTATATGTATATATTAAAAGAACTAACCGGTTATTAAACTCTGTTTATATAAATGGATTTTTTTATTTTTTTATTATTTTATTAGAATATTTTTATTCATCTATTAGTATACTTTCATAAGGTGATTATATGAATTATATAGATAATGATTTTTATAAATTGTTTAAACTTATAAAGAGTATGGATAAAAATGAATTGTTTTTAAATATTAAGAATCATTTTAATAATATTCCTAATACAACTAGAGAAAGTATTATAAATTTTTTAAACAAATTTAAGTTTTGGGGAATACTTAATCCTTCAGAGGGTAACTTTGAAGAAATTGAAAATAGAACAGAAGCATTATTTGAACATATTGATGATTTTTACTGGTTATATAATAAATTAGAAGATTTTTATTCTAAAGAAATATTACTTGGTATAATTAGCAACTGGTTTTATTATGATTTTGAAATATTAAATAAAGTGATAGATAAAAGATTTTATCCTTATTTTGATTTAGACATAATTCCTAATTGTAAAGATGAATGTATTGTAGATTTGGGTGTTTATACTGGTGATACTATTTTAGATTATATTAATACTTATGGAAAAGATAGTTATAGTCATATTTATTGCTATGATATTACAGATGAATCAATGGTTTTCGCCAAAAATAATTTAAAGAATTATGATAATATTAGTTTTAGAAAAAAAGCTGTTAGTGATACAAACGATACATTATTTTTAAATATGTATTCTGATATTTCTAGTAATAGAGTTAGTAATAGTGGGGATGCAAAAATAGAAAGCGTTACATTGGATAATGATATTACTGATAAAATAACAATGATTAAAATGGATATCGAGGGTTCAGAATATAATGCTCTTTTAGGAACTAAAAATCATATTATAAATGAAAATCCTAAGCTTTTGATTTCAGTATATCATGGTTATAAAGATTTATATAGAATTCCAAAACTAATATATAATTTAAATAAAAATTATAAATTTTATTTAAGATATTATGGTGGATCAATATTTCCTACAGAAATTACACTTATTGCTATTTGTGATGATGAATTATTATAATACATAAATTTTTTTATATATTAGTATTTTATTACAAATTTAAACATATAGAAACAATTAAAAGAATAGATAATAATTGATATTTATCTATTCTTTTATTAAATTTAAGCATGCTTTATATTAGTATGATTACTTATTTCTTCAGAAGTGGTACAAAGATCTTCTACTGAAAGAGCATGAATGTCATTATGACCTGTTATTCTAGCAAAAGTTTTTAATTCTTCATTTACTACTTTAAAATAATTTTCTAGACGTTTTGCACTACTATCTATGTTTAATCTAGATCTTAGTTCTTCTTTTTGAGTTGCTATTCCAACAGGACATGTGCCATTATTACATATTCTATATTGTTGACAAGCTATGGCCATCATTGCAGAAGTTGCTATGGCTACTGCGTCTGCTCCCATAGCTAAAGCTTTAGCAAAATCTGAAGAAATACGTAAGCCTCCAGTTATAACTAAGTCTATATCTTCATTATGCTCTTTTAAATATTTTTTAGCTCTATAAAGAGAATATATTGTTGGTAATGATGTTGCGTCTTTAATAATTTTAGGACTTGCTCCTGTTGCTCCACCTCGTCCGTCTATTGTTATAAAATCAGGCTTAGCATAACATATTACTTGTAAGTCTTTTTCAATATGCCCTGCAGCTATTTTAATTCCTATTGGTCTTCCTTCGCTACGGTTTCTTAAGTCGTCAACCAATTTTTTTAGGTCTTCTTTATTTTTAATATTTTCAAATTTAGATGGGCTTATTATATCTTTTCCCATTGGATGATTTCTAATTTTTGCTATTTCTTCTGTTACTTTTTCTTTTGGTAAATGTCCACCCATACCTGGTTTTGTTCCTTGGCCTATTTTAATTTCAATGGCATCAACTTTTTTCAAATTTTCATCTGTTACACTATAAAGATTAGGAACATATTCAAAAATATATTTATAAGCATTTTGATATTCTTCTTCTAAAATTCCTCCTTCACCACTACAAATTGCTGTTTTGGCTTTACTACTTCCTTTGGCAAGAGCAATCTTACTTTCTTTTGATAATGCTCCAAATGACATATGAGATACATAGATTGGGCTTTCTAATACTAATGGCTTTTTCGTTTTTTTGCCAATTATGGTTTTTAAATTAACTTCTTCATTTTCCATTAATGGCATAGGATCTAATTGTCCTCCTAATATTAAAATATCACTCCATTTTACTGTTTTTAACTTTGTTCCCATCGCAGAAATAATTGATTCTCCAGATATAGCCATTTGATGAATATCTTTCATATATATTTCTACATCGTCATTTTCTCTTTCGTATTCTTTTAAATAATTTTCTAGTTTATTTTCTTCTACTTGTAATTGCTTTAAATTATCTTTTTTATCTTCTTCTATTTTTTCAAACATTGTTTTTGGTACTCCACACATTGGGCATACCCAGTTGTCTGGTAAGTCTTTAAACAAAACACTTTCTTTTTCTTCATCATATATGTGTCCACAAATTTTACATTTGTATTTACCCATAAATTTTTCACTTCCTTATTTAATTTTTTTTATTAATACTATTATATCAAAAATGTTAATTAAAACTAAAATATAGTTTTGAAAGTTATATTATGATTTATTATTTTTCATATAATTTATTATGAATAGTGATGAACTAAATAAAAGAATTAACCAAATAAATATAGAAAATTTTATATGGATTATATATATTGGAATTATATTTATGAGTTGGTATTCTAATTTTTTAGAAAAAAAATATTTTATATATAATGATTTAAATAGTAAAGAAAAATATAGAAAAATAATAATAGGTATATTTGTTGTTTTGGTTGTTATTTATTTTTATTTTTTTAAAAGTTCATATAATGATTTAAAAAATTTGAATTTATGTGATTCAAATAAAAAGAAGAATTTAACGTTTATAGCTATGATTGCTTCTTTATTAATTTTAATAAGTGGTATTTTATACTTATATATAGCTATATCAGATGAAGATATAAACGTTGAAATAGCTTTTAATTAAGCTATTTTTATATTAAAAATGGACATTAATATCCATATAATTTATCTGTGCAATGAATTAGTTTTTGGTTTTTTATTATTTATATGCATATAAATCTATTTAATTATTAAGTTTAATATTTTCTAGTTTTTCTTTATATTTATTAATTAATATATATGCCTTTTTATAATTAATAGAATTATACTTGTGTGTTTTCTTTAAAAGGCCTCGAAAGCCAGGGAAATTGTATTTCATATATTTATTATAAAATTCTTTTTCCATTACTTCTTCTAAATTAAAGAAAAATAATGATGCTTCTGGTGAGATAGAATCTAATATTTCTTTTGTTTCTCTATGATTTTTGGAAAATGTAATTTTATTTATAATATCTGTACCAAATATTTTTTCTAATTCATAGGCTATTTTTATTTCTTTAGGATATCCACAAGAAGATGTTAATAAATCATATTTCTTAGCTAATTGTCTTGTTTTTAATTCATTTATTCCTTCTCTTATTGCAGTTCCTCCGCCACTACCACAAAAATGTAAAGTTTCATGAAGAAGAATTTCTTTATAATATTCTAAAGGGGTTAGTCCTTTTAAAAAAACATGTTTTATATAAGTTACATAAGTATTTTTATTTATGATCATATTCTCTTTAGTACATGTTTTATGATTTTTTATAGTTCCAAATCCCGGTATTTTTTTTAAAATATTAAGTACTTTAAATTCATCTAGTGGAAAATAAAAATTTTTATCTTTTACAAATAATGATATAGTTCCTATGTTCTCTATATGAACTCTGTTATCTAAATTATAATCTAGTGGAATATCAACAAGATTTGGATATTCATTTTTTATAATATGCACAAGTTTATCTATTTCTAGAACTAAATTATTTTTTATATCTTCTATATTCATAAAATCAGCTCCTAAAGAGAAGTTTTATTTGTGATGTATAATTTGAGTTAATTAGAACATGTAATGTTTAAAATAAAATTTTTAATATGTAAACTACGAATAAAGATTATTAATAAAAGTGCGATTTTTTAAGTGTAGTTATTAAAAAAAGCCTATAATAAGGCTCAAAATGTCTTAATGGTGCCTGCAGAATAACTTCCCTACAAACAAATGAAGAGTAATGATAATATTTGCTAACTAATATATGAA
>CALVPC010000024.1 GCA_944350405.1 uncultured Bacilli bacterium | reverse complement strand
TACAACATATACAGGAACATATTCATATCCCGAAGATAAATATTATGACAAATATAGTTATGGAAGAAGTGATAGTCAAAGAATAAGAAGTAAATTAGGAGATGGAATAAAAGAAGTGTTAAATACATCAAGTAGGAGTTGGTATAGTGATTACTCCTACCTAGCTAACTCTGACCTCCCTTGGTTCAATCGTAGCGGTCTCTATGACCTTGGTTCTAATGCCGGAGCGTTTTACTCGGGCAGCGACTACGGTAACGCTATCACTATCTTCTCTTCCCGCCTTGTCATAACACCGTAAGGTGTTGATAACTTTGAAACTGACTATGCAAAATTACGGGTAAGTAATTTTGCATGATTATTCAATGTTTGCACAAATAAAAGATAAAAGAAAAAAATAACGAGTTATGAAATGTTCTCTAGTGTTAAAAGTTTAATACTTTTAAGCACAAGAGAACTTTTTTTGTTATATTTTCTTTTTTTATTAATATATTTTAGTAGTAAGGAGGAATAGTATGAGACAAACTATACCATTTAAAAAAGATATAACATTTAAGACTAAAATAGGGGAACTTACTGCTATATCACTTGATAATGATCTTACTTTAAAGGGTGAAGATTTAATAGTAGGTAATTTTTATATTAGTGGTACTTATAAAATGTTAGAGACTTCAACTATTGAAGAGGAATATAGTTATAAAATACCATGTGAGATAGCAATAAGTGATGAATATGATACCTATGATGCTACTATTGATATTGATGATTTCTATTATGAAATAATTAATGATGAGATATTAAGAGTAAATATTGTCGTGGTAATTAATAATTTGGAAAGAAAAGAGGAAGTTTTAGAGGAAAAGAATGAAGAAGTGGATGATTTAGATGAAGATATTTTAGAGGATACTACTGATGATAGGAGTATAAATAGTGATACTAATTTTAATATGGAAGAGGCTATTAGTGATACTAAAATAATAGATGAGATTCCTGAAATTGAAAGGGATACAAGTTCATTTTTAGAGGTTAAAGAAAAAGTTAAACATGAAAAAGATACATACTTAACTTATAGAGTTTATATTTTTAAAGAGGAAGATACAATAGAAGGGGTTTTAGAAAAATATAATATAACTAAAGAGCAATTAGAAGATTATAATAATTTAGATGAAATTACTGCAGGTACTAAGCTTGTAATACCTAGTTTTAATGATTAGTTATAAATTTTTAAAAGATATTGGGTTAAAGCCTAAGTCAATAAAGAAAAAGAATCATACTTTTTTAGTTGAGACATTTGATAATAAAAAATATATAGTGAAAAAAGAATCTTCTAATAATGAAGAAAAATTTGAATATTTGATGTCTAGAAATTTTGATTATTTTCCTAATAGTTTTAGAGTTGGAGATTATAGAATTTATGAATATTTAGAAAATTCTAATATTTCTGATGAAGAGAAATTATATGATATTATGGATTTAATAAGTTTACTTCATACAAAAACTACTAGATATAAGAATATTGATATTGATGATTATAAGATTATCTATGAAGATTTGGATAAAAAGATATCTTATTTGTTAGAGTATTATAATAATATTAATGATTTGATTGATAATGAAATATATATGTCTCCTTCTAAGTATTTGTTAGTAAGAAATATTTCTAAGATATATAGTGCTCTTTCTTTTTGTAGGGAGGAACTGGAAAATTGGTATGAACTTGTTAAAAATAATCCTAAACAAAGAGTTTCTTATATTCATAATAATTTAGAGTTAGATCATTTATTAAGAAATGATAATCCTTATTTGATAAGTTGGGATAAAGCTAGGATAGATTTACCAATTTATGATATTTATAATTTATATAGAAGATATTATAAGAAGATGGATTTTGATATACTTTTAAATCATTATAGTAAGAGATATCCTTTGAAAGAGGAAGAATTAAAATTATTATTTATAAAGATTTCTATACCTGAGAAAATTGATTTTTCTTTAAGTGAATTTGATAATACTAAAAAAGTTAAAGATTTACTTTATTATATTAATAGAGGTGATAATTTAATAAGACCATATTATGAAAAGATTACTAGATAATCTTTTTTCTTTGTTGACTGAATCTTTTATTTATGATAAAATTTTTAATGCATTTTAAGGAGGAAAGTGAATGAAAAAGACAAAAATAATAGCTAGTATTGGGCCTTCTAGTAATGAGGTTTCAGTATTTAAAAAGATGGTTTTAAGTGGGGTAAATGTTGCGAGAATTAATTTTTCTCATGCTACTAGTGAAGAAAGAGAAAAGGCAATAGATACTATTATTAAAGCAAGAGAAGAGCTTAATAAAAATATTGCTATTTTATATGATACAAAAGGACCAGAATTTAGAAATGGGATGTTGGAAAATGACTCTATTAATTTGGTTAATGGTGAGACTATTAAAATAGTTAAGGAAGAGGTATTAGGTAATAAAGAGCGTTTTTCTGTTAATTATCCTAATGTTTTAAATAATTTAAAAGTTGGAGATATTATTCTTTTAGAGAATGGTCTTATGAAGATGGAAGTTATTGAAGTAGCTAATGATTTTGTTAATTGCATGATAATTAATGGTGGGGTTTTAGGAAATAGAAAGAGTTTAAATGTTCCTAATGTTAGGCTTGATATACCATTTATAAGTGATGATGATTATAATGATATTGTTTATGCATGTAAAAATAAGGCGGATTTTATTGCTTTATCGTTTGTTTCTTCTAGGGATGATGTTTTGAAAGTAAAAGAGATTTTAAAGGAACAAAATAGAGAGGATATAAAACTTATTTCTAAGATTGAGAGTATGACTGGAATAGATAATATTGATGAAATTATTGATGAATCTGATGGTATAATGGTGGCACGTGGTGATTTAGGGGTGGAAGTTCCTCTTACTAAGCTTCCTATTTATCAAAAGATGCTTATTAGAAAATGTCGTGAAAAGGGTAAAATATGTGTGGTTGCGACAGAAATGCTTGAGTCTATGAAGAAAAATCTTCGTCCAACAAGAGCTGAAGTTAGTGATGTTGCTAATGCTGTTTTAGATGGTACTGATGCGGTAATGTTAAGTGGAGAGACTACGACAGGTAAATATCCTGTTCAAACTGTTAAATATATGGCTGATATTTGTAGTGAATCAGAGAAGTATTATGATAAGACATTTGCTATTAAAGCAAAAGATGGTATTACGGAAACTATTGCTGCTAGTGTTGTAGAAAGTTCTAAGCATTTTGATATTAAAGTAATAGTTGCTTCGACGGTAAGTGGATATAGTGCAAGAAAAATGAGTAACTTAAAGCCAGATTGTTATATTTTAGCTACCTGTACTTCAAAAGAAGTTGCTAGAAGTTTAGCTCTTAATTATGGTGTTGTTACTACTATAGTTCCTTTTGTTAATGATGTTGATGAAATAATATCTTTAGCAAGAGAGAAAGCTATTAAAGAGTTTAAATTAAAAGTTAAAGATAAAATATTAATTACTAGTGGTTTTTCTACTGGGGATAAACGTATTACTAATTTTATGAAGATTGAAGAGATATAACTACTTAGGTAGTTTTTCTTTTGTATTTTTGAATAGTTTAAATTAATTAATGGAAAAAATTACCAATTTATACTTAGTTTTACTTTAGAAAAATCATTGTTTATTTAAAGAGAGTTGTGCTATAATATTTACATAAGGTAGGAGTGATTATTGTGGCTAAGAAAAAAGAGAGAAAATCTAAGAAAGATAAAAAACCTACATATTTGATTGAGTTATATGGAATTATTTTAATTTTAATAGCTATACTTGGAATTGGTAAGTATGGTCCAGCTGGGAGGATAATAGCATCATTTGCTCTTTTTCTTGTTGGTAATTTGTATTTTTTTCTTTTACTAGTTCTTTTAGTAGTAGGAGTTTATATAATTATTAATAGAAAGGGTATTAATTTATTATCTTCTAAGATGGTGGGAATATATTTATTTATTATAGGAATAGTAGTTCTTATGCATCAAAACTATGTTTTAGATAATATGAAAACTGGTAAGATATTTACTGAAACTATTGATTATTTAATGCTTGGTATTGAAAGAGTTATGAATAAGACGGTAAGTGTTGGAGTTTTTGATACTGTTTTAGCTAATACTGGTGGAGGTATTTTAGGGGCTATTTTTGCATCAATTTTTTATGCTTTATTTGAGGCGGAAGGTACAAAGGTTGTCATACCTGTTTTACTTGTTGCAGGATTTATGATATTTACAGGTTTATCTATTAAAGATATATATGATAAAGGTAAAGAAAAAGCTAAAGAATTAAAGCCACATAAGAGTAAATCTAATAAATCTAGTGATGATTCTAAACTAAAAATAGTTGATCATAATGAGGAAAAAATAGTGGTTCATGATATTAAAGAACTTACTAAGGTAAGTCCTGCTAAAACAGAAGATGGGGCTAGTTATAAGGAAAATCCTGTTATTAATAAAAGTTATGTTCTTCCTTCAATAGATTTGCTTGATGCTCCTAAAAAAAATAAAAAGAGTACAGATCATGCTGCAATTGAAAAAAATATTGAGACTTTAGAACAAGTATTACATGATTTTGGTATAAGTGCTAAGGTTGTTGAAGTTAATATTGGGCCTTCTGTTACTCAGTATGAGTTATCACTTTCTTCTGGAACAAGAGTTTCTAAGATTCTTACAATTAATAAAGAAATTTCTCTTGCTCTTGCTAAAAAAGATGTAAGAATTCAAGCACCAATTCCTGGAAAGAGTACTGTAGGAATAGAAATACCAAATGATGAGACTCAACCAGTTACTATTAGGGAAACATTAGAGCTTATGCCAAAAGAGCTTGATAGTAAACCACTTGCGGTTGCCCTAGGTAAAGATATTATGGGTAAAGTTAGATGGTGTGAAATTGATAAAACACCACACCTTTTAGTAGCAGGGGCAACTGGTTCTGGTAAATCAGTATGTATTAATACGATAATTATTTCTATTTTAATGAAAGCTAGACCTGATGAAGTTAAATTAATAATGGTTGATCCTAAAAAGGTAGAACTTGGTATTTATAATGGTATTCCTCATTTACTTACTCCAGTTGTTACAGATCCTAGGAAAGCTTCAGTGGCTCTTAAAAGAGCGGTTTCCGAAATGGAAAGACGTTATGATTTGTTTGAAGAGTATGGGACTAAAAATATTGCTGGATATAATGCTATAGTTGAAAGTAAAAATAAAAAGCTTCCTGATGATGAGAAGCTTGCTAAAATGCCATTTATTGTAGTAATTGTAGATGAACTTGCTGATCTTATGTTAGTTGCGGGTAAAGAGGTTGAAGATTCTATTATGAGAATTACTCAAATGGCACGTGCTGCAGGTATTCATTTAATTATTGCTACTCAAAGGCCTTCGACAGATGTTATTACTGGTCTTATTAAGTCAAATATTCCTTCTAGAATATCGTTTGCAGTTTCTTCAAATGTTGATTCTAGAACTATTCTTGATATGAGTGGGGCGGAAAAGTTACTTGGTAAAGGTGATATGTTATTTCTTCCTATGGGAGAAAGTACTCCAGAGAGAATACAAGGGGCATTTATTAGTGAAGATCAAATTAAAAAAGTTGTTGATTATACAATTTCTCAACAAAAAGCTTCTTTTGATCAACATTTTATGAATTTAGATTCTGTGGATCAAGAAATAAAAGAAAATATAGTGAGTACTGATAAAGAAGAATATGATGATCCATTATATAATGATATTGTTGAATTTGTTATTACTCAAGGAAAAGCTAGTGCTTCTCTTCTTCAAAGAAAATTTAAACTTGGTTATAATAGAGCAGCTAGAATTATTGATTTACTTGAAGAACGTGGTATAATAGGACCACAAAATGGTTCTAAACCAAGAGAAGTATTAGTAAAGCTAGAAGATAGTGATGAATAAGGAGGTATTATGACACCACATATTAATGCTAAAAAGGGCGATATTGCTAAAATAGTTATAATGACTGGCGACCCTAAAAGAGCAGAATATATTGCTTCTAATTATCTTACTGATGTAAAACTGGTAAATGAGGTTAGATTGGCGTTATGTTATACAGGAAAATATAAGGATAAAATGGTTAGTGTTATGACTTCAGGTATGGGTATGCCTAGTATGGGAATATATTCATATGAGCTTTATAAATTTTATGATGTTATTGATATTATAAGAGTAGGATCTTGTCTTTCTTTAAGAGAGGATATAAGATTAAATGATATTGTGTTATCTACTTCTTCATATACTTCTTCTAATTTTGCTTATAATCAAAGTGGTATAGATACTAGGCTTATTTTGCCTTCTTCTTTGTTAAATGACAAGATTAGACAAGCTTCTTCTATTTTAGGATATGAAATATTTGAGGGAAGAGTAATAACTAGTGATATATTTTATAATGATTTTATCAATTCAGAGGAAAGAAATAATGATGGAGTAGCTCTAGAGATGGAAACATTTGCTCTTTTGTATAATGCTAAGATTTTTAATAGAAGAGCTACGTCAATCCTTACTGTTTCGGATAGTATTTATGATGAAGAAAAGTTAACTGTCGAAGAAAGAGAAAAGTCTTTTAGAAAAGCAATAGAAATTGCTTTAGAATCAATAATTTTATAAAATCTACACATATTAATAGTGAGGTGTTGTATGGAAATAAAAACTAATAATGAAAATGGATATAACTTGCATTTTATAGAAACTAAGAATTTTAAAACAACTTTTATAAAAGTCATTTTTTGGGAGAAAATAAAAAAAGAAGAACTAGTTTTTAGAAACATGCTTATTAATAATCTTCTTTTTTCGTCTAAAACTTATAATACACAGAAAAAAATGAATATTAAAAAAGATGAATTATATGGTACTTCATTGTATGGTGGTAATTATAGAAGAGGTAATTATATTTTTAGTGAGATTAATTTATCATTTATTGATGATAAGTATTCTGAAAAAGGTCTTAGAAAAAAAGTGCTTGATTTCTTTTTAGATGTTCTTTCTAATCCTAATGTATGTGATAATGAGTTTGATAAGAGTGGTTTTTTAATAAATTATGAAAGTTTAAAATCAGATATTGAAAGTGAGGGAGAGGATCCAGGATATTATAGTATTTTAGAATATAAAAGACTATTAGATCCAAATAAAGCTTTTTCTTTTTCTATAACAGGGGATATTGATAGTTTAAATAAAGTTACTCCGAAGAATTTATATGATTATTATAAGCAGTTTTTTTCTTCTAATAATATTGATATTTTTATAATTGGTAGTAATCTTAGTAATATAGATTCTAAGTTGTTTAGTGATATATTTAATGGTAAATCAGGTCTTTTACCTAAAGATTTATATTTAAAATATGAAAAAGATTTTAGTGAATCTAAAATAAGTTCTAAATTTAGTCAATCTAGATTACTTGTGGGAGGTTCAATTAATAAATTTACTCGTCATGAGCAAAAATATGAGTCTTTGTTATTTAATATAATTTTTGGTAATTCTCCTAATTCTAAATTGTTTAAAAATGTTAGGGAGAAAAATTCATATGCTTATAGTGTTTCTTCTAGTATTAGTAGACTAGATGGTATTTTTGTCTTGCAGGCTGGTATTTCTAAACAAAACTATGAGAACACTAAAAAAGAAATTATGCTTTGTTTAGATGAAATGAAAAATGGTAAATTTACAATAAGTGATGTTAAAAATGCTAAGGCTGTTATTTTGGGATTAATTAAAGAAATTAATGATTATCAAGGGGCTATTATTGATCATGCTTTTAATCGTATATATTTAGATATTGATTCTATTGATAGACAAAAAGAAGAGATTAAAAAGATCACTAAAGAAGATATAGTTAGATTAGCAAAAAAAATAGATATTGATACAATATTATTAGTTGAGGAAAAAGATAATGAAAGAGATTAGAATAAATAATTTTAAAGAAAAACTTTTTTATGAAAAATTAGATAATGGTTTAGAAGTGTTTTTAGTACCACTTAAGAATAAAAATAATTATACATGTATGTTTGGAACTAAATATGGTGGGAGAGATATTAAGTTTTTTGTCGATGGCAAATTGATAGAGACTCCGACAGGAATAGCACATTTTTTGGAACATAAAATGTTTGAAAAAGATGAAGATCCTTTTCATTTTTATCAAAAGTATGGTACAGATGTTAATGCTTCGACTTCCTATGATTATACGGCATATTATATTTTAGGTAATAAAAAATATGAAAAAAATCTTACTTATTTACTTAACTGGCTTAAAGATTTAAATTTAACAGATCAGTTAGTGCAAAAAGAAAAAGATATTATTTTAGAGGAAGCTAGTATGTATAAAGATAGTCCTGATAGGGTGCTTTCTGAAAAATTAAAAGCTAATACTTTTATTAATGATGCTTATAAGAATAAAGTAATTGGCTTTGATGATGATATTAAGTCAATTACTAAGGAACAAATTATGTGTTGTTATAATAGTTTTTATAATTTAAAAAATATGTTTTTAATTTGTACTGGCAATATAGATGTTTCTTTAACAATGAAGATAGTTAAAGAATGTACTAAAGATTATAGAACTAATAATTCTAAAATAGAAAAATATATAGCAGATGAGTCTGATAAAGTTTATAAAGATTTTGAAGAAATATTTATGAATGTTGATATTCCAAGAGTAGGAATGGCTTTTAAGATTAATAAGAATTTATTTCATGATCTTTCTATAACTTCTTTTGATCTTGATTTTTATTTATATTCTTTAGTTAATATTGGTTTTGGATTTACTTCTGATATAAGAGATAAGTGGTTAAATGATAATCTGTTTATAAATTCTAATTATAGAATATTAAGTACTAAAACTCATTATGTACTTGAGTTTTATGCTACTACATATAAATGTGAAGAATTAATAAAAGAGATGGAGCACTATATAAATGATATAAAGATAGATGAAGATAGTTTTAGTAGATATAAAAAAGTATGGATTGCTTCGGAAGTAAAATCTAGTACTAATATTAATAGTATTAAATATAGTATTTTAGATGATATTTTAGATTACGGAGAGTTTATTCCAAACAAATTAGAAAGAATAAATAATTTAAGTTATAATGAGCTTTTAAAAGTAAAAGATGCTCTTTCTTTTAAGAATAAAGTTGTAGTTAAAATTAAACCATTTTCTAATAAAATATAGTAAAGGGAGAATTAAAAGAATAAAATTTCTTGCCAAACTATATTTTTTTTGCTATTATTTAGTATAGGATAGATAGAAGGAGATGTTAGTGTGAGTTTGGATATTAAGATGTTTTTAGAGTTTCCTGGAATTTTAATTACTATAGGAGTGGTATTATTAATTATTTCTATAATAATTATAATTATTGCTTATAGACAAGATAAAAAAGAAAATAAACCTATTGCTGCAGAAAATCTTTCTATGAATGATATAAATTATAATAATGTGGTTTCTAGTTTGGATGATAGTGATTATAATGATGATCAGGATATGGATAAAACAAAAATATTTCCTAAGGCAATTAATAGTGCAAATCAAAATAATGTTACTATACCAAAAGTAGAAATAAAAAAAGTTTTAGAGGATAATAATTCTTATGATCATGACGATCTAAATGAAAAAACTATTGATGCTTTTGAAGAAGAATTTAATAATACTGAAGAAAAAAATAAATATGAATCTAAGAGTGATGTAAGTAAAAAATCTTTAAATTCTAGTGATGATGAAGTAGAACTTTTATAGTTCTTTTTTATTTAGATAATTTATCTATAAAAAAAGAGGCTATCTTGCCTCTACAATTAATTTAATAGCAGTTCTTTCTTCACCATCTATTGTAATATCACTAAATGCTGGTATGCATATTAGATTTTTTCCTGATGGTGCAACAAAACCTCTTGCTATTGCTATAGATTTTATCGCTTGATTTAGGGCTCCTGCACCTATTGCTTGTATTTCAACTACACCTTTATCTCTAAATACATTTGTTAGAGCTCCCGCTACCTTATTTGGGTTAGATTTTGATGATACTTTTAATATATCCATAATTTTATCATTCCTTTCTTCTATACTTAATTATATTTTTATTGATTAAAAAAAGAACTATTAAAATTTTATAATTAAATAGTTTCCGTTTTATATTTTTTGTTTTTATGGTACAATATATTTGATAAAGTAAAAAAGGAGTGTATTTATGATAAAAAAAATATTATTTATTGTTCTTGGAATTTGGATTTTTATTTTTTTAATTGACTTTATATGTATTAGAACTATTGATAAACCTATATTTATGATAAAAACAGATGATAATAATAATGATGTTACTCTGTATTATGGTCTTTTATATAAAGCTATTGATTATGGTGATGATATAGATATAGGTTCGTATTTTATGAAAATTGATGATAGTAAGGCTTTAAGCGATAGTGAAAAGTTTAAAAATGAGTATAGTGAAGTAAGCGATAATAATGTTTTTGTGTATAGAAGTATTGATGAGATTATTAATATTTTAAAAAATGGTACTGGGGTAGTATATTTAGGTTTTCCAGAGTGTAAATGGTGTCAAAGCTATGTAGATATTTTAGATGAAGTGGCTAATGGAATTGAAATTGATAAAATTTATTATTGCGATATTTTAGAAGATAGAGAAAATAATTCTGATAGTTATCAAGAACTTGTTGCTGTTTTGGAAGATGAGCTTCAATTTGATGAAGAGGGTAATAAGAGAATATATGTTCCACATGTTTCATTTGTTATTGAAGGTGAGATAATTGGTAGTGATTATGAGACGTCTAAAGATACTTTGGGATTGGATGATCCAAATGAATACTGGAGTGATGATAGGATTGCTAGTTTAAAAGATAAACTTTCTGGGTATATGAAGGAAGTTTACGATGCTACTATGATGTGTACTGAATGTAATAGTTAAATACTGGTGGCGAAGTATTATGAGAAGAAGACGTAGAAAAAATCGTGTTACTGGACTAATTTTAATTATTGTTATTTTAGGATTAATTATACAATGCTTTCCAGAATTAAGTAGTGATGTTAAGAAATTAACTAATAGATTTTTTTCTAATGATAGTGTTATTTATTCATATGATATAGATGATATTCCAGAATATAATGGTGAACCATATGTTATATTAAACAATAATATACCTAATTTTGAGGAAAGTGGTTATTCTACTAATTCTTTTGAAAATTATAGTGATTTGGATAAATTAGGTAGATGTGGGGTTGCTTTTGCTAATATTGGTCTTGATTTAATGCCTACTGAGGAAAGAGGTTATATTGGTAATATTAAGCCTTCTGGATGGCATACAGTAAAATACGATATTGTAGATGGTAAATATTTGTATAATAGATGTCATTTAATTGGTTATCAGTTAACTTCGGAAAATGCTAATGAAAAGAATTTAATTACTTGTACTAGATATATGAATACCGTTGGAATGTTAGGTTTTGAAAATGAAGTAGCGGAATATATTAAAAAAACAGGTAATCATGTTTTGTATAGAGTTACTCCTATGTATGAAGGCAATAATTTGTTAGCTAGTGGAGTAAATATAGAAGCTTTGTCTGTTGAAGATAAGGGGAAGGGTATTCAGTTTAATGTATATGTATATAATGTTCAAGATGGGATTTTAATTGATTATAGTGATGGAAGTAGTAGTTTAAAGTAATACTTCTTTTTCTAATATTTTTAAAATTGCTTTGAAAATACCATTAAATATTGTATAATTTATAATAGGAGGATTGTTATTGATGAAAGAGAAAAAAGTAAGAAATATTATTTGGATTATAATTGATATTATTATTGTTTTAGTAGTAGCATATTTTGTATTAGGATATATTAATTTTTTTAATATTTCTAAGGGTAAAGAACCACTTTTTGATGGTAAAGTAAGTACTTATGAAAAAGGGATTGGTAATGTTACTGTGCATAATTATGCAATATATAAAATAGTTTCTTATGAGGTTCCTGATACTAATGTTACTTATAGTATGAAATTATGGTTTATGGATGATATAAAATAGGTGTAATGTTATGCTTAAAGATGGTTTTATTTCTTTTGTAAAAGGAGTAATAATAGGATTATCTAGTTTAGTATCTGGTATAAGTTGTGGCTCAGTTTTCTTTTCTTTAGATATATATGAAAAGTTTATATATTCTGTTAATAAAATATTTAAAAAACCAAATAGAAAGTTTTATTTAATAGTTATACCATCTTTACTAGGATTATTAGCAGCTATTTTAGGTGGAAGAGATCTAATAGAATATTTTATATCTAATTATGAAGCTCAAACTATATTTCTATTTATTGGAATTATAGCCGGAAGATATAGACTTCTTTTACGAGATAGTGATATTAAATATAAAACTAGTAACTTTATTTGGTTTTTATTTGTTTTTGTTTTATTATTAGTAATGTATTATTTTCTTTATGATAAAGTATTATTTACTATTTCTAATAATTTTATTAGCTCTATTGTTTTGGGATTGGCCTTCGGATTTATAAT
>CALVPC010000023.1 GCA_944350405.1 uncultured Bacilli bacterium | reverse complement strand
ACTTGTTCCCGTTATTATTATTAGTAATCCTATTATTGTTATTACTAAACTTATATTACAAGTTATTTTATTTAAATGACCCCCCCCCCAGACTAAGTTTTTTGTTCATATTCTTCATACTCCTTTAGTATTTATATATCAATTATACATAATCTCCTCTTATTTTACAATATATTATTACATACCATTAAAAATTTATTACAAATTAAAAACACTTGACAAAAGTATCAAGTGTTTTATAACTATTCAGTCCTAAGAGCCTCTACTGGATCCTTTTTAGCAGCAATTCTAGCAGGTATAATTCCTGCAATTAAAGTAAGTAACATACTAATAAATATAAGTATAATAGCTCCAAGAACAGGAAGAGATGCAATACCACTAATACCTGTAATATTATCCACTATAATACTAACTATAATCGTAATTATAACTGTAATTCCTATTCCAATTAATCCACTAACAAGTCCTATTATAAATGTTTCAGCATTAAACACTCTAGAAATATCTCTTTTAGAAGCACCTAAACTTCTTAAAATACCAATTTCTTTAGTACGTTCAAGTACAGAAATATATGTAATAATACCTATCATAATTGAAGAAACAACAAGAGATACTCCAACAAAAGCTATTAAAACATAACTAATCATATTAATTATTTTCTTAACAGAATTCATCATAACGCCAACAAGATCAGAATAACTAATTATATCTTCTTCTAATCCTAAACTATTCTGCTCATTGTTATAATTATCAATTAACTCTACTACTTTTTCTTTAGAATCAAAATCACTTGCATAAATATTTATAACACTAGGATTGTCTAAATCAACATAACCTAAAGACTCTAAATTAGATTCATATGTAGCCGCACTATATTCTCTATATCTTTCATAAAACTCAAGTTTTTCTTCATCAGAAAGACTCATTAAATATTGTTGTTGTTCATATGACAAATCACTAAGAGAAAAATCACTATTAGAATTAAATTCATTACCAGTAAATATATTAATGTCTTTATTTTCAAGTTGTTCCTTTACAATATCTTCATTCTTTATTTGATTAACTACATAACTAGTAAGCTCTGAAGTATAACCAATTCCACCATACATTAAAAAATTATTAGTACTACTAGTAGGTTTTATAATACCAACTATTTCAAGATCTTCTTTATCACTTAACATCTCTTTTATAAATTCTTCATCATCACTCTTATCTATCCAAACATTATTTTCCTTATCATAAAAATCAGTATTTAAAACTAATTTAAATTTATCACCAATAAAATCCTCATAATCGTAAGTTTTTATTTCAGAAGCTTCAACTTTCTCTCCATTAAGTAGTTTATTCATATTATCTATAAGTTCATCTTGATCTAAATATCCAAGTGCATATAAAGTATAATCACTAATTTCTCCATTACTATCAACAACTAATACTACTTCATTATATTTATCAGGCATTCTTCCTGAAACAACCTCAAATTGACTATTTAAAAGTTCTTCATTATTATATAATTCTTGCCATACATCATTAGTATTCATATTTTCTGACATAATACTAGAACCCATTTCATATGCATCAGAAAGACCCATCTTTTCCACTATCTCATTAGGATTAACTCTTACTATTTCATCATTAACATCTTCATTATACACATTTATCTTAAGAGAATAACCATATTGAATATTACTAGCATATAATTTAAAATCATCATTATTATCAATATATTCTTTAAATTTTTCTAAATTATTACTATTCTTATCACTAGTCATAGTTTCAAGCATATCATTCATAATATTTTTAGATCTTATTTTTCCAGTATCATTATCATCACTAGCCTCAGCCATTTTCATTATTTCTTCTAAAAGAGCAGCAAAATCGACAGAATCTTTCTCTATAGTAATAGGATAAGATGATAAAGTATCTTCTTCAATACCATTAATATAATTTTGAACTCCATTAGATAAACTAAGAATTAGAGCTATTCCAATAATTCCAATAGAGCCTGCAAAAGCAGTTAAAAACGTACGCCCTTTTTTTGTAAGTAAATTATTAAAACTAAGACGAAGTGCTGTAAAAAAAGACATTGAAGTTTTCTCTTTAGAAAAACTATTCTTATCTTTAATCTGCTTTTCTTCATATGGATTAGAATCATGAGTTACTTTGCCATCTAAAAGATTTATAATTCTAGAAGAATATTTTTTAGCAAGCTCAGGATTATGAGTTACCATAATAACCAGTTTATCACTTGCAATTTCCTTTAAAAGTTCCATTATTTCTACACTGGTTTTAGAGTCTAGTGCCCCTGTTGGCTCATCTAATAAAATAATTTCTGGATCATTTACTAAAGCACGAGCAATAGCAACTCTCTGCATTTGCCCACCAGACATCTGATTTGGTTTTTTATAAATTTGATCTTTAAGGCCTACTTTTTCAAGTACTGATAAAACTCTCTTTTTTCTTTCTTCTTTAGGTATACCAGACAAAGTAAGAGAAAGTTCAACATTTGCAAATACATTAAGATGAGAAATTAAATTATAACTTTGAAAAACAAAACCAACTTTATGATTCCTATAAACATCAAAATCTTTATCTTTATACTTTTTAGTAGAAACACCATTAATAATAAGATCACCTTTTGTATATCTATCAAGACCACCAATTAAATTTAAAAGAGTTGTTTTCCCACATCCAGATGGTCCTAAAATAGACACAAATTCACTATCTCTAAAAGTTAAATTTATTCCCTTAAGAGCATGAACAACATCATTACTCATCACATAATCTTTTTCTAAATCTACTAATTTAAGCATAATTAACTCCTCCCATTCTTACTAATATATTTTTATAAATAAAATTATATCACAAAAATGTGAAAGAAACATGAAAAAAGAAGATTACTCTTCTCTTTCATTATTTTCAAGATTATTATAAGAATCTATACTCATATTTTCATCAGAAGTTAAACCACTTTGATTTTTAATTTCAACTTCTCTTACTTCACAATGATCATCTTTACAATCACAATGATTACAAGAATGATCATGAGACTTAATATTCTTCTTATCTTTATTCAAATTTAATCACCCAATAATATTATTAACTAAAAATTATTTTTTATACTTAAATCTAATTAGTTTTGAAAAACTAACTATAAGAGGAGTTGGAGTAGTACCACTTCTATATTTAGTAGTACTTTTACCTCCATGAATAATAGGTAATAACTCCTTATTCTTATTTTTTATCAAACATCCAAAAAAAGGAATGTCATCTTCTATAGTAATAAAATCAATATCATTAGAAAGTAAAGGTCTATAATTATTAGAAATATCAACATGAATAAGTCCTTTATAATTATTAAAACTATAAAAATTAAAAGTAGAAATCAAAGCAGTTTTATCATCAATCAACTTTTTAACATCTCCAAACTTAACATTCTTACCCATTTCCACACAAACATCATAAAGTGCTTTATTATCTGTTACTATATTTTTATTATTATCAATATTCTCAATAATTAAAGTATAACTTTCAGCATTACCACTTGTATAAACTATTTCTTTATTATTAAGACCCAATATATCAAGTATTTGTTTTCCCGCGGCATCTTCTATTTTTCTAGAATTTAGCCCAAGTTCATGTAAAGAATTACTATTACCAATATAATTCAAACTACAATTTTTATAAGATTCAAAAATTTCATCTTTCATAATATCACCTAAATCACTAATTATTATATCACTTAACTAAAATTTAACAAAACAGATTGAAAAAAAAATAAAATTATTATAAAATTAATATGGTGACATAATATGAAAAGAATAAAATGGCTAGTACTAGTAATAGCTCCTATAATGTTAACTGGATGTGCTAATACTTTAAAATGTGAAATAGAAACTCAAAATTATGAAGCATCAATAAAAATAAAATTCGAAAATGATAAACCAACGACATATAAATCATCAGAAACTATGCACTTTAATCATTTAAGTACTGATGCAGAACTATATTATCACTCACAATATGATACATATAGTTACTTAATTACCGATGGATATGCCAAAATACATAATCGAAATGATGAAGTAACAACAAAAATAGATTATGATTTCAGTATAAACGAATCTCAAGGAGAAGACTCTTTATTAATATCAAGAGATGATAATCAAGAAACCGCTAAACAAAAAATAGAAAGTTCAAGTTATACTTGTAAATAACTTGAACTTTTTTATTTATAACTTCCTATTAAATCTAAAAGCTCTTTTTCTTCATTTATATCAAGACTAGTTTTCTCAATATTTTGATTAAACCACTCTGGAACCTCTGACTTACTTTTAGAATTATTTTCTATATTTTTATTTTTTCTCTTCTTATGTTCCTTTATACATGCATTCATTGCTTCTTCAGCAGTCTCTATGCCTAATCTTTTCCAATGACTAGCAATTGTTTCTATATAAGTTCTATTAAGCTTTTTATTATTCGTTCTAAGTACATAATCTAAAAGAACATTAACCACCGCTGGAGTAAGTTTCAAATCGATAAGAAGCATTTCAACTATCTTTAAATCACGAAGAACCACCTTACCATCTTTATACTTACTCTTAAGAAATTGATAAGGATTAGTATTTTCAAAAGTATATATCATTTTACCCATATTAGATAAATTACCTTCCGGACTTTTTAAATGTCTAGGTTGTGAATAATGAATAAGTGTAGGTAAATTACCATTATTCTCAAATTGATAAAAATTACGTGCACTTTTTCTTAACGTCTCTTTATCAATCATACCTTTCTCATTAATACAAGCCTTTATCAAATTTTGCATAGTAACAATATCAATATCGTATAAAAAAGACAAACTATTAATAAGATTCCTAACTTCTTTTGTAAAAGCCTTCTTATTGATAATTTTTTCATCAATTCCATCTATTAAAACTTCAAAATCAATTGCATTTTTAAAATTAATCTCTCCCTTATTTCTAGATACTATATCTTCATTACCAAAATAAGAATTAACAGAAACACTACTAAATACTTCATCAAATTTTAAAGAAATATTATCGTAGTCTTTAAGATTTATTCTAGGCATCTTATAAGAAGCAACTATTCTATCATACTCAGTTTTACCAACATTATTATATAAAATAATATTTAAAATAGGATGATTAAAAAATTCATTAGCACTAACTGGACCATATAATACATAAACATAATTATTTATATCTCCCTTTTTCATATAACTTTCTAAAAGGCCAATACCTTCAAGCTTTTCACGAGCAGTAATAATTTCCTCTAGAGACATTTGCATAATACTAAGTAAATGATGATGAGTAAATTCTTTTGTAATAATATCTTTTTTACCTAAATCATTCATAAAAGTAAAATACAAAGATACTGCTTTATTTCCAATAATAGGTTGATATAAATCTATAATTATTTTTTTATCTAATTCAGTAATAACACTTTTATTAACTACTACATAACTATCCGCAGGTAAAACCATACATATCACCAAAAAATATTATACAATAAAATAAAATTATTAACTATAAAAAATCAAATAAAAAAGAGTATTTTTTCAATATATATTTCAATTTTACCATTTTATCAAACAGAAGCATTTTTAATTAACAAATTTAAACAATTTTCAATACTATCTAACTTATCACCATAAATAAACTCACTAAATTCTAAAACATTATAAAATTCATTTAAAGAAATATCATCAACATTAATATAATAATCATTACCTAAATAAAACAATTTATCCATTTTTTCAAATAAAAATAATTCATTTAATTTAAGAAAAATATTAGAATTTTCACATATTACAACATTAACATCTATAACATCTTTAAAAAACTCCAAATCATCTTCTTTATTAAAATCTAAAATCATTCCAATTTTATCATTAATATAAACCTTAACATCATAGAAACCAGATATACTTTTTCTATATCTCTTTTTAAGTTTTAATATATTATCTTTTATATCTTTTTTTATTGTTGCTATATCAACACTATGTTTACCTAAAATAAATAATGTAAAATTATCACCATTGTAAACAATCTTCATGTAATCACCTATTTCATTGTATGAAAAAAGACCTATAAAGTTTCTTCAGTAAGGTCTTCTATTTCATTTAATATTTTATCTCTTCCTTCTTTTGTAATATTTGATAATACTATAAAACTATCACCTTTTTCTAATTCTAAAGTTTTAAGAATAGTATTCATAGCCTTATTCCTTTTATTATTACTTATTTTATCAGCTTTAGTAGCCACTATAGTAACAGGTAAATTATAATATTTCAAATATTTATACATAAGTACATCATCTTCACTAGGTTTATGTCTTAAATCCACTAACATATAAGTTCTAACCAAATTAGGTCTTTTTTCCAGATATTCTTCAATCATAAGTCCAAATTTTTTATGCTCCTTCTTACTAACAGAAGCATATCCATATCCTGGAACATCTACAAAGTAAAAACTATTATTAATAAGATAAAAATTAAGATTACGAGTCTTCCCAGGAGTATTAGATACTCTAGCCATCTTTTTATTATTAGTAATCGTATTTATAAAACTACTCTTTCCTACATTACTACGACCAACAAGCATAAACTCAGGTAAATTATCCGTAGGATATTGACTCCTTCTCATTGCACTAATTACAAGTTCTGAACTAGTTATTTTCATCTTCATCACTACTTTCTATATATTTACTACATAAAGAATCTAAATTATTAATTAAATCATCAACTTCTAGAAAAGATGGAAGCTTAACTCCACTTGCTGCAGCATGACCACCACCACCAAATTTTTCTGCTACTTTATTTATAACAGGGCCACGTGATCTAATCGATACCCGAATAACACCATTTTTTACATCCTCTGTAGCAGTAATCCATACTAAAAGTTCATCGATGCTATTAAATTCATTAATTAAATTACCACTTGTCGCAGAATCTACACCAAATTTATTTAAAACTTCGTCAGATATTTTAATATAGCCTAACCCATTCTCAGTAACTTTCATATTACTGGCCATATAACCAAACATTCTAATCTCAGCCATAGGGCGTTTATACAAATTCATATATATCTTAGTAATATCAAGATCATAATTATCAATCATTTCACTAACTATTCTAAAAGTTTGAGATTTAGAATTATTAAATAAAAATCTATTAGTATCCGCAACTATACCAGCATATAAAACTTCACAAATCTCTTCATTCATTACTAGTTTAGTTTCAGTAATTAAATCATAAACCATTTCTGAAGCACTAGATTTTTGATCATCAATTACTTCTATATCACAAAATTTTTCAATAAAAGGATGATGATCAATTTTAACACTATATTCATAATGAGTTACATCTTCCATATCAACACGTTTTTTATCTGGAGTATCAAGTACAATAAGTAAAATTTTATTCATTTCATCATAATTAATTCCTTTATCTAAATGCCCCATAAAATTAAACTTTACTGTTCCATTACCAATAGCATAAACATTTTTATCCGGAAATGTAAGCTTTATCGAATCTCTAAGAGCAACTTGACTTGCCATCGCATCTGGATCTATTCCAACATGTCTTGCTATAACAATATTATTATATGATTTAATTGCTCTAAATATTTTTTTATACATAACATCATCCATTCTATTAACTAACTAAGTTATATGTATCTCTTGCAATCATTACTTCTTCATCAGTAGGAATTACCCAAACTGGAATTTTAGAATTATCTGTAGAAACTTTTCTTTCAAGTCCTCTCATATCATTAGCACTACTATCTAACTCTACCCCTAAAACACTTAATCTCTCACATATTTTTTCTCTCATATATGAAGAGTTTTCTCCACAACCTGCAGTCATAACAATAGCGTCACAACCACCAAGTAAAACATAATATTTAGCAATATATTCTACTATATGTCTTACATACATATCAAAAGCCAGTTTTGCTTGTTCATCACCATCACTAATAGCTTGTTCTACATCTCTTAAGTCACTTCCAACACCACTCATTCCAGCAAGACCACTTTTTCTATTTAAAATGTTATCAACTTCTGCAAAAGTCATCCCAGTCTTTTCCATAATGAAAGGTATTATTGCATAATCGATATCACCAGATCTTGTTCCCATCATTATACCAGCGTTTGGAGTAAATCCAAGTGAAGTATCAATACATTTACCATTTAATATAGCAGAAACACTTCCTCCACTTCCTATATGACAAGTAATAAGTTTAGTATCATTTTTACCAAGAATTTCATTCATTCTTTGAGCAACAAATTTATGACTAGTTCCATGAAATCCATATTTTCTTACCCCATATTTTTCATACCATTCATATGGTACAGCATAAAGATATGCTTCTTTTGGCAAAGTTTGATGAAAAGATGTATCAAATACTGCAACAGCTTTAGCATTAGGAATTAACTCTTGAAATGCTCTAACTCCAATTAAATTAGCTGGAACATGAATAGGAGCAAGATCTACTAAACCCTCAACTACTTTTAAAACATCTTCATCAATTATAGTAGAATTAGGATAATCACTTCCTCCATGAACCATTCTATGTCCTACTGCTTCTATTTCATCAAGTGACTTAATTACATTATTTTGAATTAATTCATCACATAAAATTTTAACTGCATCACCATGATCAATTAAATTAGCTTCCTTCTTTATTTTTTCTCCATTCAATTTAATTGTATAAAAGCTATTACCAATACCTATTCTTTCAAAAAGACCAGATATTAAAACTTTTTCTTCAGGCATTTCATACATTTGAAATTTTAAAGATGAACTACCTGCATTAACTGATAATATTTTCATTAAAATCTCCTTCTTTCTATAAACTAAAGATATAATAACACAAAATAAAAAATTTTTCCATAAGATAAAAAATTTACCTGTCTTAAAACAATTTAAATGTCATAATTAGTATTTTCAAAAACATTTACATAAAATATAAACTAATATATAATTATATTTATAAAGGAGGAAAAATATGAAAATAAAATTAAAATTTCTACTAGTACTATTCATTTTTCTTAGTATACTAACTCCAGTAGTAAACGCTCAAACAATAGATAATTTTTATGCCAAAGCAGATAACAACTTAAAATATGAAGAAGATGTAAATGGCGATAGTGCTCTAGCAGGAAATATCGTCGATATTCTAGGTAATATTGAGGGAATTGGCTTCATAGCTGGAAACACTGTAAACGTTGAAGGTGACCTTGAATATGGATTTATCGCAGGACAAAATGTCACAATAAATGGTAATATTGAAAATAGTGTATATATCGCCGGAAGTAATATAACTATATCAAAAGATGCCAAGATAGGAAAAGATACTTTCATAGTTGGAGAAAATATTATTATAGAAGGCACACTAAATAGACATGCTAACATAACAGCAACTAACATAGTAATAAAAGAAGGAGCACAAATTAACGGTAATGCAAATTTAGATACTAACAAAATAGATATTGAACAAGATGTAACTATCACAGGAACTTTAAAATATAATGAAACCGCAACAGCAAACATAAATAGTAATGCACAAATTAATAATACTGAAATAACTGAAGAAACTACTAATGTAATTGATACTGAAACATTGTTATCTAACATATTAAATTTAATAGTAGTATTTCTAGTAATATCATTAGCTCTACCACAAGTAATAGATAAAACAAGTAAAATATATAATAAAAAAGGCTTATTATATTACTTAAAATATATAGGTATAGGACTTCTAATACTAATTTGTATACCTATTATATGTGTATTATTACTTATTAGTAGTATTGGAGCAGCCCTAGGATTAATTCTAACAGGATTATTTATCATAGCCCTTTACTTAGCATATGCTTTTGCTGGATATCTACTAGGAGAATTATTATTACTAAAATTACTTAAATTAAATTCCAATAAATATCTAACTGGAATAATAGGAATTGCTTTATTAGAAATATTAACCCTAATACCTATAATTGGAGGAATAATATCAATAATAGCTATTACTATAGGAATCTCAACAATTTGGCTACTTATAAAACAAGATGAAGAAAAAAGTGAAGAGAAAATAAAAGAAGTAAAAAAACCAAAAAGTGAAATTCATGAAAAATCCAAAGAAATTAAAGCCAAAACTAAAGTTAACAAAAACAAAAAGGAATAAACACTATTCCTTTTTTTCTTGTAGCAAATGATTAATTGCTATCATAACCCCAAGCTTCCCGTATTCATAAGTAAGAGAGCCTTGCTGATAACATACATAAGGTTCTCTCAAAGGAGCATCACAAGAAAGCTCTATAGTTGCTCCTTGAACAAAAGTTCCCGCAGCCATAATTATTTTATCATCATAACCGGGCATATCATCTGGAATAGGATTAACATAACTATCAATAGCAGAACCATTCTGTATACCTTCAGTATATCTTATCATTTTATCTTTATCATTGAAAACAATAGCTTGAACTATATCACATCTATCATCATCAAATCTAGGTATAGATTTATACCTGAGCTCTTCCATTACTTTACTTGTTAAAATAGCAACTTTAACACTACTATTTATAGCAGAGGGAGCCATATAAAGACCTTGCAAAAAATTCCTATTTATTTCTAAAGTAGCGCCAATATCTTTACCCTCACCAGGAATAGCAAGTCTTTCCGCAGCAAGTAATACTAAATCTTTTCTACCAGCAATGTATCCCCCAAAAGGAGCAATACCAGCACCTAAATTCTTAATTAAAGAACCAACCATAATATCTGCTCCAACCTCTAAAGGAGAAGTTTTCTCTACAAATTCACAATAACAATTATCTACCATTATAATTACATCTTCACGCACTTTTCTAATTTCTTTCACTATTTTTTCAATATCACTAATTAAAATACTTTTTCTAGTAGAATACCCCTTAGATCTTTGAATTTCGATTAATTTAATATTAGCATTACCCTTTAAAACACTAATTATTTTATCAACATCAAACGTATCATTTAGTAAATCAACTTGTTCATAACCTATGCCAAAAGCTTTCAAACTACTTTTATTTTCCCTAATACCAATAACTTCATGAAGAGTATCATAAGGAGTACCTGTAATACTAAGCATTACATCTCCTGGCCTTAAAAGTGCAAAAAGGCATACAGTAAGAGCATGAGTACCAGAAACGAATTGTCCTCTAACCAAAGCATCCTCAGCTTTTAATACATCTCTAAAAACAGCATCTATCTTTTCACGCCCCAAATCATTAAAACCATACCCATTTGTACCATTAAAATGTAAACTAGAAATTTCATTATTTTTAAATGCTGTTAAAACATTAATTGTATTTTCTAAACAAATCTCATCTCGTTTTAAAAATTCATCTCTTAATTCCCTCTCACATTTATTAACAAGACTAACAACCCTATCACTAATATTTAAATCCTTATACATTTTTAACGCCTCCATTAACTGTAATTATTGAATCATTAACATAACTAGCTTTATCACTAGCAAGAAAAAGAACTACACTTGATATCTCTTCTTTAGAAGCAAATCTACCTAAAAGTATTTTTTCTTGAAGTTTAGATACTTGCTCAGCATCCAAATCTTTATTCATATCAGTATTAACCCAGCCAGGGCAAACACAATTAACATTAATTTTAGGAGAATAAACTTGAGCCATATTATGTGTAAGCGATATAATACCTGCCTTTGACGAATCATAATCTAAACTTTCAGGATAACCATTAAAAGCGTTATCACTTGAAATATTTATAATTTTACTACCATCATTCATAAATTTTGCTACCTCTCTGCTTACCAAATAAGTACCAATTAAATTAACCTCTAAAATTTTAATAAAATTATCTTTAGTTTTATCATCAAACAAACTATCACAACATATTCCAGCATTATTAACTAAAATATCAATTTTACCAAACTCACAAATAATATAAGAAACCATCTTTAAAACATCATTCTCATTAGAAATATCCCCCTTAACAAGAAGTACATTACTAGAAAATTCTCTTTCAACTTTAGTTTTCAATTTTAACGCTTCATCATAACTATTATTATAATTAATAACTACATTTGCTCCATATTTAGCAAAATCATAAATCATCTGAGCCCCAATCCCTCTAGAAGATCCCGTTATAAAAACTATTTTATCTTTAAAATCCATACTATCTCCCTTTCTAAAGAATAAATTATAAAATAAGAATTCAAAAAAAACAAGTTTACAATAAATGTGTAAACAAAATATAAACATGCTAAATTGCATTGAAAAACAATCAAAAAAATATTAAAATATAACACTGTTAAAAAGGAGGTTACATATGAATATAATTACAAATTTTAGTACAATAATGGCAAAAATGTCAGGTATAAATAAAACATATATATCATTAGTTATTTATACAACATTAACTATAATAACAATCTATATAGTTACAAAAATATTAATTTTCATTAATACTAAACTTAATAAAAATGAAAAAAGCTTATATATAATTAACAAA
>CALVPC010000022.1 GCA_944350405.1 uncultured Bacilli bacterium | reverse complement strand
AACAGCATGTGATTTTAGCACAACAGGATTAACAGAGGAAGCAAAGAGTATGATAAATGATGCAAAATGGTATTTAGGGGGGACAAATACTGCTAGCGGTGTACTAGCAAGTCATTGGTATACATATGAAAGAGGGACAACAGTATATAGTGGAAGACCAACAAGCTTTATAGGTGAAATAGGATTAATGTATCCAAGTGATTATGGCTATGCAACAAGTGGAGGAAGTACAACAAGTAGAGAAGAATGTTTAGCAACAGCATTAAATAGTTGGAATGATTATAGTGATTGTAAGAATAATGACTGGTTATTATATAGTTCAGCTCAATGGATAATAACCCCTCCTTCCGGCCTTTCCAGCTACGTGTTCCTTGTCCTTTCGACCGGTCATGTCGCCCCCAGCTATGCCTCTTACACTCGTGCGGTGCGCCCAGTCCTATATCTAGACTCTATGGTAGAGATAACTGGAGGAACTGGAACAAGTAGTGATCCGTATACATTAGGAATTTGAGTAAAGTAAGTGCCATGCAGGGTAAAATCCTGCGGGCACTTTTTTATTTGTTTAAGTCTAAAGTTAATAGTATATAATTTAGTCATAGAGAAACATTTTGTGTTTAAAGATAATAATTATATTAAATATAGTAGAATAGTGATAATTGAAAGGTTTTTATTAAATAATATAGAGAAACTATAGATTTTAATAATTAAATAATGATTTATAAATGAAATATATTATTTTTTTAGATAAAGTTTTATATTTCATTTTTATATTGTTTTAAAGTTTATTAAATAGTTATTTTACAAAATTTATTTATTGTTTTATAGTGGTATTAATTTTAATACTGGAGGTTTTGTTATGACTTATTACGATAAAATAAAGACTGAATTTATAAATAACGAAGTATATAAAAAAGTAAAAGATTATAGTAAAAATAAAAATGATTTACTTACTTATTACAATGTAGGTAAACTTCTTGTTGAAGCCCAAGGCGGAGAAAAACGTGCTAAGTATGGAGATAGTTTAATTAAAGAGTATTCTAAGAGATTAACTTTAGAATTAGGCAAGGGGTATTCTACTAGAAGTTTAAAGAATATGAGAAAATATTATCTTTTTCAAAAAGGGCAGACACTGTCGGCCCAATTGACATGGTCTCATTATTGTGAACTTTTAAAGTTTGATGACATAGGAAAAATTAATTATTATATAAAGATTACTGAAGATTATAATTTATCAGTAAGAGAACTTAGAGTAAAAATAAAAAATAATGAATATGAAAGATTAGATACTAAGACTAAAGAAAAACTAGTAAAGAGTGAAGAAAGTAAAATAGAAGATTTTATAAAAAATCCTATTATTATAAAAAATAGTTTAGGGGTAGAAGAGGTATCAGAAAAAGTTTTGATGAGATTAATACTTGAAGATTTAGATAATTTTTTAAAAGAGCTTGGTGAAGGTTTTTGTTATATAGAAAATGAATATAAGATAAAGGTAGGAGCTAGTTATAATTATATAGATATACTTTTATTTAATATTATATATAATTGTTATGTAGTTTTAGAGTTAAAGTCAGTGGAATTAAAAAAAGAACATATAGGGCAAATAAATATGTATATGAATTATATAGATAAGAAAGTAAAAGATATAAGTCATAATTCTACGATTGGAATAATTATTTGTCTGAAAGATAATTATTTTGTTATTAAATACGCTAGTAATCCTAATATATTTAGAACTATTTATAAAATAAAGGAGTAATGTTTTATTATAGATTTATATTAAAAATATTGTTTTTTGAAAAGGTGCGACAGTGTCGCACCTTTTTATATAGTCTATTATTACTTGTTTTTATAGTTGTTTTTTATAACAACTATTTTATTTTATTAATAAAATATATTAGGTGATGGTATGTTTAGTTTTATACTTAATTACTGGCTTGAAATATTATTTTCTTTGGTTGTAGCTATTTTTACTTATTTATATAAAAAGATTATGAGATATTTAAAAAAAATAGACATGCTTGAGAATCAGGCTTGTCTAAATTTAAAGTTTCATATTATTGAAAGATATAAATTATTTAGTTCTAGGGGATATATAACTATGGAAGAAAAAGAAGAAGTTAATGATCTTTATAATTCTCTTAAGAGTATTAAATGTTCTAATGTTGCAGATGAGATTATTAAAAATATTAATGAGATACCATTAAGATAAGGAGGTATTATTATGGATGTAATGGTGACAGATTTACTTATGGATGTTCTTTTAATAAGTATTACCTTTTCGATATTTGAGATGGCTCTTGTTCAGAAAGTTAAGACTATTTGTATTTTTAAGAAGAGCTGGCAAGTTATTTTATTTAATTTTGTTTCATCTTTTGTTTTAGGTACTCTTTTTTCAATGTGGTTTTTTGAACTTAGTTTATATAATGGTTTATGGGTATCTTTATTTGGATTTATTGGTGCACCTTCTATATATGAGGTATTAAAGAAACAAAATATTATTAACTATACTCCAAAATCTTTGAGTAATACTATTACTATTAGTCGTAGTAATGAGATTAAGAGGTCTTAGTTTTAATAAATAATGATCTTATAAAGTATATTATTAGTATTATATAAAATATTATTAATACATATGGTACATATTCAATTGATGGTGCAAGTTCATAGGTTTTAAATAGATAGATACTTATTATTGGAATACTTATAGATAGAATATATGTTATAATTTGTTTTGTTTTTTTACTTTTTATTTTAAACATATTAGATAAATTATTTTTTATAGCATAGATAAAATAAGATATTTGAGAAAAATAAGCAGTTATTAGAAAGATTGCTGCAAAGTTTTCTATTCTTTCTATAAAACCAAATATTTGTACTTTTTTAAATAAGCCATATATAGGATAAGTTAAAAGACTTCCTAGATCTATTCCATATACTGAAATTATAAAAAAGAGAATTATGAATATTAGTATGGATGTTATTATGTATCCTACTAATATTTTTCTTGGGAAGTTTTTTTTATCATTAGTTCTATTTTTTAATCCTAATATATAAAATACTGGAGATATTGCTACTGTTAGGAAAACAAATGAGCTTTTTAGTATGTCTTTTATTGGTACATCTATATATGGTTTTAAATTGTCTAATTCTATATAAGGGATTAAAGGGATTAAGAGTAATAATATTACTGGTACAGATATTATAAATAAAATAAATATTGTTCTTGATAGGGTTTCTATTCCTTTATTTATAGTAATTGCAATAATTACTGAAATTAATATGGAAATTAGGTAATATGAACTTCTTGTTAGAAACTGACTTATTACAAAATCTATTGCTAACCAGTTACTTATTAATAGGGTAAATATTGCTACTAATATTAATAATATATCTAGAATATAGCCAAAAGCTTTAAAGTTCTTTTTAGTAAATTCAAAGAAATTGGTATTTATTTTTGTACTTATATACATAATCATACCAATTGGAATTAATCCTAGTAAAAAAGCTATTATTAAAGAAATTAGTGAGGCATTTTGAGATTGTGATAAAATTAGTGTATTAGCAAATCCAGGGAACATAGCAAAAATTATTGCTACACATATTGCCATTACTTCGCCACTACTGATTTTTCCATTCATAATTATGCAGCTCCTTTATTTATATTTCCATAGCGATACATTTTGTTATTAATTTTTATGTTAAAGTCAGCTATTTCATATAGATTTTTATTTTTATATTTTTTATATTCTTTGAAATAATTTTTATATATTTTATTACCTATTCCTATGATGTCGGAATTATTTTCTTTACAATAATCTATGAGACTAGTTATATAGTTTTTTAACTGTTTATCTACTTCTTTTTTTAAAGAATTTTGTATTTGTTTATTAGTTAAATTTATTTTACTATCAATTTCAGTTATTTTAGATTCTATATTTATATCTATATTAACTGTTATTTTATTATTTTTTAACTCTACATTTACTTCTGATTTTGGATTATATACTATGGCTGCAAAGTCTTTATCTTGATATTTACAATCTACAATTATGTCATAATAATTATTATTTATTGTGTTGTAAGCTATTGATTGTTTTTGATTTAGGGTTTTTAAGACTTTATTATGTTGTACGGGAGCCATTTCTTCTATTATAGTAGCACTTGCTGTTATACCCTTATTTTTGGTAATTTTTATTAATGGTACTAATGGATCTATTCCTTCTTTTAAGTAAAAGCTTAGAAATTCTTCAAATGTTAGGTCATATATGGTACCATTTCTTTTTGTTCCATCTAATAGAACGGTTTTTAATCCTTCGATAGGGAAGTTTCCTTTGTTTTCATTATTAGGATTTAGTATTTCATTTGCTTTTTGTTCTTTGGCTATTACTACAAATGAAGATGATCTAGCTTCAGGAGATCTTATAAAATAATCAAATATTTCATCTAGTTTTTGTTCTGCAGCTTCTATGTTTATAACTATTAGTTCTAGATGACCTAAATAAGCATTTTTTGGGTATCTTATAGAAAAGTTTCTAATAGCTTTAGCTATGGTTGGGCCAGTTGATTCATAGATTAAGCTTTCTTCTTCGGCTATACCACTATTACTACTTTTTACATTCATTACTTGTGCAGTTAATTTAAATTCATTATTATCGTAGTCTATTCCTATAGCAGATATTATGGCTAAATCATTAAGTTCTCTGTAACTACAACCACTAAGTAAAAATATTGTTATGAATAAAATAATTATTTTTTTCATAGGTTACTCCTTGTATAGTTTTTATCTGTTAAAATTGGCATTCTAGTATTATCTTTTTCTATTTTTGATTTAAATAAAACATTTTTTAGGAATTTTTTATTTAGTGGTATTAAAGGATAAAGATATGGTTTTCCAAATGATGATTTTGATGTAAGACTTGTTGTTAAAAGTATTCCTGCTAAGAATATGCCAATCATACCTGCGGTGGTGGCAAAGAGCATGAAGATAATTCTCCAAACTCTAATTGCATTAACCATACCAACGCTTGAAAACATAAGTGATGCTATTGCAGATAATGATACGATGATTACGGTTATTGGTGATACTATTCCTGCTGTTACGGCAGCATCTCCTAAAACTATTGATCCTAATATAGAAATAGCAGAGCCTGCTAAATGAGGCATTCTAATATCACTTTCTTTTAAAATTTCAAAAACTAATGTTAAGCCTAGAGCTTCAACTATTGCAGGGAAGGGGACGCCATCTCTTTGGGCTGAGAAATTAGTAAGTAAAGTTACGGGTATAGTTTCGTGATTAAATGTTGTAATAGCTATATAAAAGGCTGGCAACAAAATAGCTATTAAAAATGATATGTACCTAATTATTCTAGTAAATGTTACATTTATATGATTTTGATAATTATCTTCGTTAGCATGAAATAAATCACTAAAAAAAGTTGGTATAACAAGAGCGTATGGAGAGTTTTCTGTCATGATACATACTTTTCCATCTAATAGAAATAAAGATGCTTTATCAGGCCTTTCAGTGGCTTCAATTACAGGGAATATTCCATGTTTTTCTTCAATACATTCTCTTATGTTGGTAACATCTAATATGCCATCTATATCTATTTTATCTATTTTGTTTTTTATTTCTTTTACTAATTTACTTTCTACTATATTTGACATATATAAAATAGCTACTTTTGTTTTTGATTGTTTTCCTACTGTTTTTTCATCAATTACTAGTTCATTTGTTTTTATTCTTTTTCTTATTAAACCGATATTTGTTTGATAATTTTCAGTAAAAGCATCTTTTGGTCCACTTATAGATTGTTCTGTCATGGGTTCACTAATTCCACGCGATAGATTTTCTCTTGTTTCAACAGCAAATGGTTTTCCTTTTTCAAAAATAAATACTGTAAACCCAGAATTTATTTTAGTATATAGATCTTCTTTATCTTTTATATCTACTAGTATATTTTCCGGCACTATATTCTCTAAATGATTATATATATTATCTCTAGTTATTTTTCTTTTTAGAGATGTTAATTTTTTTAATATAAAATCATTTATATTATCACTTCTAGTTAAAGTGTTATTAAATACTAGTAATATATTGTTGTTTTTAAGTTTTATTTTTCGAAAAATTATGTCTTGTGAATTATGAAAATCTTTTTTTATATTATCTATTATTTTATCTAACATTTTAATCACACCTTTGTATTAGTATGATTTATTTTTATATAAATAATACTTACTATTATATTGTTAAATTAATTTATTAATAATGAATAGAAAAATAATCTTTATGTTTTATATGATACATGGTATACTTAACTAGGTGATTATATGTTTGATAACTTAAATGATATGCAACTTAAAGCTATAAAACATAATGAAGGTCCACTTTTAATTTTAGCAGGAGCAGGATCTGGTAAAACTAGGGTACTTACTACTAGAATTGCTTATTTAGTTAAAGAGGTTGGAATTAATCCAAGTAATATACTTGCTATTACTTTTACTAATAAAGCTAGTAAAGAGATGAAAGAAAGGCTTTTTAAATTAATTGGTAAGAATGATGTTTTTACTTCTACTTTTCATGCTCTTGGTGTTAGAATTTTAAGAGAAAATTATGAGAGACTTGGATATAAGAAAAATTTTATAATTATGGATAGTGATGATACTTTAACTCTTATAAAGAAAATTGTTAAAGATTTGGGTTATGATCCTAAAAGATTTAGTCCTTATATGATAAGAAATAAGATTTCAAGTAATAAAAATGAATTTATTATGCCTGAGGATTATAAAAAGTTTATTCATGGTGAAGAAGATGATATAGTTTATAAAGTGTATAAGAAATATCAAGAGATATTATTTAAAAATAATTCTGTAGATTTTGATGATTTATTAATACTTCCAATTAAATTGTTTAGAGAGTATCCGGATGTTTTAAATTATTATCAAGAAAAGTTTAAATATATATTAATAGATGAATATCAAGATACTAATGAAGCTCAATATTTAATTACTAAGTATTTAAGTATGAAATATAAAAATATAGCTTGTGTTGGAGATAATGATCAATCTATATATGCTTTTAGAAATGCTAATTATAAGAATATACTTAATTTTGAAAGGGATTATAAAGATGCTACTGTGATAATGTTAGAGCAAAATTATAGATCTACTAAAACTATTTTAAATGCTGCAAATAGTGTTATAAAAAATAATAAACTTCGTAAAGACAAGAATTTATGGAGCAATAATGAAGAGGGGGAAAAAATAAAATTATATAAAGCATATGATGAGGTTGATGAGGTTTTTTATATAATAAGAAAAATTAAAGAACTTATTTCAAGTGGGAAATCTTATAAAGATATTGCTATTTTATATAGAACTAATGCTCAATCACGTGTTTTTGAGCAAGAATTATTAAAACAAAATTTACCATTTAAGATTGTTGGAAGTTTTTATTTTTACTCAAGAAAGGAAATAAAAGATTTACTTTCATATTTAAGATTAATTCATAATCCCTCAGATGATGTTAGTTTAATGAGATGTATAAATACTCCAAAAAGAGGAATTGGTCCTAAAACTATAAGTGAGATAGAAAGTAGTGCAGCATTTTATAATACTTCTATGTTTGAAGCAATTAGTGGGGGAAAAGAAAAGGCTTTTAAAGATTTAATTTTAGAGCTTAGAGAAGATCAACAAAATCATACACTTACTGAATTTATAGATATAGTTTTAGAAAAAAGTGGTATGAGAAAAGCTCTTATAGATGAGAAAACTTTAGAGGCTGATATAAGACTTGAGAATTTAGAAGAATTTAAGTCTGTTACTAAGACTTTTGAAGAAGAAGTGGGAATTATTTCTTTGGAAGACTTTTTACTTGAAGTTAGTTTAGTTTCGGATATTGAAGAGTATAAAGATGATCCTAATAGAATAAGTTTAATGACGGTTCATTCAGTAAAAGGTTTAGAGTTTGATTATGTATTTATTACTGGACTTGAGGAAGGTATATTCCCGCATAGAAATAGTATGGGTATAGATGAACTTGAGGAAGAAAGACGTCTTATGTATGTGGCTATTACAAGAGCAAAAAAAGATTTATGGCTTACTTGTGCAAAGAAGAGAATGATTTATGGACAAGAAAGTCCTTCGATAATTAGTAGATTTGTTAATGAAATAGATAGTAATTTAATTGAATATCTTAATAAAGAACAAAAACCTATAGTAAAAAAAGAAAAAATGGTGTATGATAGTGAACAAATTTATAAATATGGTGATAAAGTAATTCATGATATTTATGGTGAGGGTGTAGTTATTGAGATTACTAATACTATACTTACTATTGCTTTTAAAAAAGAGATTGGAATTAAGAAATTACTTAAAAACCATAAAAGTATTAGGAGGGTAGAAAGATGAAAAAAACTTTACTAGTTATGGCCGCAGGAATGGGTTCTAGATTTGGTGGTCTTAAACAAATTGAGCCAGTCGGTCCAAATGGAGAATTTATTATAGATTATACTATTTATGATGCTATTAGAAGTGGTTTTGATAAAGTAGTATTTATAATAAAAGAAGAAAACTATGAGATTTTTAAAAATACTATTGGTAAGAGAATCCAAAAACATATTGAAACATCGTATGTTTTTCAAAGACTTGATGATATTTTAGAGGGATATGATTTAGGTGAAAGAGAAAAACCTCTTGGGACTGCTCATGCTATATATGCGGCTAGGAGTGTTATAGATAATAATTTTGCTTTAATAAATGCAGATGATTTTTATGGATATAATGCTATTAAAAAGGTCGCAGACTTTTTAAATCAAGATTTATTATTAGATAAAGAACAATATGCTCTTATTGGATATAAAGTTAAAAACACTATTACTTTAAGTGGTTCGGTAAAAAGAGGTATATGTAATATAGAAAATAATAAATTAGTTTCTTTGGAAGAGTCTAAAATTGAAATTACTGACAATGGTTTTTTAGCTACAAATCTTCATACTAATATGACTAAAACAATAGATGGTGACACATTGGTTTCTATGAATTTGCTTGGATTTCCTAAAGAATTTATTAAACATATTGAAGAAGAGTTTCCAGTATTTTTAAATGAAAGCAATTTAGAAAATGATGAGTTTTTGATGCCTGATGTGCTTACAAAGCAAATAATGAATAATAAAGCTGAAGTTCATATAATTGAAACAGATGATAAATGGTATGGAATGACTTATAAAGACGATAAAGAAATTGTAGTTAATGCTATTAAAGATATGATAGATAAAGGTATTTATAAATGTAATTTATGGGATTGATTAAAAGATCAAGATGAAAGACTAGTTCTTGATCTTTTATTTAAAAATTATAATTTTATAGATTATGGCATTGAGATAAAATAGAAAAAGATAATAATAGTATAAGGGATGCTAATTAGAGAAAATATCTCATACTTGAATATTTTAATCCATATATTTTAAGTAAATAAAGACCTTATTAGGTCTTTTTATGTCCTACACAATATTATATTTTTATCATAAACTTTATTAGGAGGAATATATATGTATAAAAGCATAAGGGGTTCTGATCTTAAAGGTATGATAGGTAAAGTTAATATTATTGATATTAGGAAAAACTTTCTTTTTAATTTAGGATCTATACCAAGTAGTAAGAATATTCCATATAGTTTTTTGCTTAGTGATCCTAATAAATATTTAAACAAAGAGGAAGAATATTATATATATTGTACTCAAGGAATGGAAAGTATTAAGGTATGTGAGGAATTATCTAAGAAAGGTTTTAAGGTGGTAAATGTTCTTGGCGGGTATCATGATTATTTAACTGGATAAGAAAAATTATAAGAAAGATATTGATTTTTAAATATTTTATGATATAATTTAATTGCAACGAAGTGGGATAAACCCACTTTTGTTTCGTTTTTGGAGGTATTATGAAAGAAATTAGAAAATCTTTAGAAAAAGATTTAGAAAGGGAAAATTTAGTTATTGATAGTATTACATATGATAATGCTTGTCTTAATATAGTTTTAGATAGTGATGAAGTTATTGATCTTGATAGAATTGTAAAAGCTACTAAAATTATAAATGAAATTCTTGATAAGAATGATTTTATTAAAGAAAAATATGTTCTTGATGTGTCATCTAAAGAAAAAGGAGGTAAATAGTTATGAATGGTAAAGAGTTTTTAAATGCTGTGGATGTTTTAGAAAAAGAAAAGCATATTGATCGTGATATAATTTTTGAAGCTATGGAACTTGCTCTTCTTTCTGCTTATAAAAAGAATTTTAATTCTCTTACTAATGCAAAGGTTAATATTAATAGAGATACTGGAGAGATTAAGATTTATTCTTATAAAACAGTTGTAGAGGAAGTAGAGAATCCTGATACTGAGATATCTTTAGAGGATGCTTTAAAAATAAATAAAACTCTTAATCTTGGTGATACTATTGATGAAGAAGTTACACCTGGTGATTTTGGTAGGGTTGCAGCTTCTACTGCTAAACAAGTTGTAGTACAAAAGATACGAGAAGCAGAAAGAAATAGTTTAATTGAAGAGTTTAAGGATAAAGAAGGAGAATTAGTTTCTGGAGTAGTAGCTCTTGAAGATGAAAATAATTATTATATAGATTTAGGTAGAACTAATGGTATTTTGCCAAAAAGTGAATTAATTGGCGATGAAAAAATTGAAATGAATTCTACTATTAAAGCATATGTTACTAAAGTAAATAGTAATTCTAAAGGAACAATTATTTTACTTTCTCGTAGTCATTATAATTTTGTAAAAAGATTATTTGAACTTGAAATACCTGAACTTGCAGATGGTTCTGTTATGATATATGGGGTTGCAAGAGATCCAGGTTCTAGAAGTAAAGTTGCAGTGTATTCTGATTATGCTAATATAGATCCAATTGGATGTTGTATTGGGGAAAGAGGTTCTAGAATTGCTAATATTATTAAGGAATTATCTGGAGAAAGATTAGATATAATAAAGTATTCTCCTAATAAGGAAGAATTTATTCAAAATGCTTTAAATCCTGCGAAAAACGTTAGTGTTTATATTCTTGACCCTAAAAAATGTGAAGCATTAGCAATTGCAGATGGAGAAGATTTTTCACTTGCACTTGGTAAGAAAGGACAAAATGTTAGACTAGCTTCTAGACTTACTAAGTATAAAATTGATGTAAAAAACAGCGAACAAGTTAAAGAAATGGGTATTAACATTAAGGCTTCTGTTTAATGAAAGTTAGAAAAATACCAATGAGAACGTGTGTTGTTTCTCATGAAAAATTACCAAAAAAAGAACTTGTTCGTATAGTTAGAATGCCAAATGGTGATGTTCAAATAGATTTAACTGGTAAATTAAATGGACGTGGAGCATATATTAAGAAAGATAAAGCAATAATAGAAAAAGCAAAAAGTAGTAAGATATTAGAAAAACATTTAGAAGTTGTGATAGATGATACTTTGTATGATGATCTTATAAAAATATGCTAAAAGAAAAGAGGACTTTATATTGGAATGTTTTGAAAAGGAGTATCTAATAAAAAAAATATCTGATCAAAAAGGAAAAGATAATGGGGAGTACGAATATTTTAGAACTATTAAAATAGGGGAAGATAATTTACCTTTAAGTTGTGAACTTTCTAAACTTAGAAATATTGAATTTGGAAAAAATGTTGCATTTTTTATTGGAGATAATAATATATCTTTGATAAGTTATCAAAATGAGTATAAGTTTAGAGCAAATTGTAAGAAAGAATATAAAAAATACTGGGATGATGATAACTTAAAGAAAGTTGTGATGTCTACATTTTGGAAAGATGTTGAAATGTTAAGTAAAGTAATACCTAATATTAGATTGTTAAATTATTCAGATAGCTCTAATGATAAACCGCCAGTTAAAAGAAAAAAATAAAAGGAAGTGGTGAATATTATGATGACTTTGAAAGAATATGCCTTAGATGTAAATAAAAGTATTCAAGAAATAATAGAAATGTGTAAAAAACTTGGTATTAAGGCTTCAAAAGAAGATGATATGCTTTTAGATGATGATATTATTCTTTTAGATAATGAAATAGGAGCTTTAAGCTCTGAAGAAAGCGATGATGTGTCTTCAGATTCTAAATATGAAGAAGAAGTTGATGATGATGAGCTGGAAAAAGATTTACGTATAGATATGGAGCAAGATACTTCTGTTGTTAAAATGAAAAGAAAGCCTGTTTCTAAGAAAACAGATAATAAAGAGTACTTAAAAGCTAAAAAAGATTTATATAAGCATAAAGAAAAATTACAAGCTAATGATGCTACTAACGATAAAATAATTTTATATAAGGAAGGTATGACAGTAAAAGATGTAGCAGATGCTTTAGGGGAAAATCCTGCTAATTTAATAAAAAAATTATTTGACTTAGGTGCTCTTACTAATTTAAATCAAAGTTTAGATTTTTCTACTGTGGAGCTTTTAGTTGTAGATTATGATAAGGAGCTTAAAAGAGAAGAGGCTAGAGATATATCTAATTTTGAAGAGTATGAAATAATTGATAACGAAGAAGATTTAGTTGCAAGACCTCCTGTAGTAACAATTATGGGTCATGTTGATCATGGAAAAACATCGCTTCTTGATGCTATCAGAGAAGCAAATGTTGTTAGTGGTGAAGCTGGCGGAATTACTCAACATATTGGTGCTTATCAAGTAGAAGCTAGGGGGAGAATAATAACTTTTATTGATACTCCTGGACATGAAGCATTTACTGAGATGAGAGCTAGAGGAGCTTCAGTTACTGATATTGTAATTATAATTGTTTCTGCAGAAGATGGAGTAAAACCTCAGACTGTTGAAGCTATTGA
>CALVPC010000021.1 GCA_944350405.1 uncultured Bacilli bacterium | reverse complement strand
AATAAAGCATTAACAGAAGAAGAAGTGCTTCATAACTATTTATATGATAAACAAACATTTAATATTGAATAGATAAAAAACTATCAAATATAATTGGTATAATTGATAGTTTTCTTTTGGTTGACTTTTTTATTTTTTAATTTTAAAATAAGATTAGTGTTAGGTAATTATATTAATTATTATTTGACATAAGAAATGGAGGTAATTATGAATAGTGAAATGTTCTCCATTTTATTGGTCATAATTGGATTATTCCTAGGAATTGGTTTAACTTTTTTAATAAATCATTTTAGGGTTAACAATGCTGAATCTAAGATAAAGAGTTATCTTGAAAAAGCTCAAAAAGAAGCTGAAAAAGTTAAAAGGGATATGCTTTTTAGTGCTAAAGAAGAATCTCATAAACTTAAGATGGATTTGGATAAGGAAATAAAAGAGAAAAAAGCTGAAATTAAAGAATCGGAAGAAAGACTTATTCAAAGAGAAAAAAATATGGATAAGCGTGATGAAAATTATCAGAAAAGAGAACAACTTTTAGATGATCGTGAAGAAAGATTACAGGATAGACTTAAAAAGATTCAGGATGATCAAGCTGAAATGGAGAAGTTAAAAGAAGAACAAATAGAACTTCTTTCTAAGATAAGTGGTCTTGATAAGAATAAAGCTCATGATTTGATTATGAAAAAGATTGAAGAAGATATGAATGTAGAAATTGCTAATTATATTAAAGAACGCGAAGATGAAGCAAAACTTACTATTGATAAGAGTGCTAAAGAGATGTTGGTTAGTACAATGCAAAGATATTCTTCAGATGTTAGTAATGAGCAAACTGTTTCTACTATTGAACTTCCTAATAATGAGATGAAAGGAAGAATTATTGGTAGAGAAGGTAGAAATATTAGGACAATAGAAGCCGTTACAGGAGTTGATTTGATTATTGATGATACTCCAGAAGTAATAGTTATTTCTTCTTTTGATCCTTTAAGAAGAGAGATTGCTAAAATAACTATTGAAACTTTAATTAAAGATGGAAGAATCAATCCAACTCGTATTGAAGAAGTGTATGATAGAACTGTTCGTGAAATGAAAGAAAAAATAATTGAATTTGGTAATAATGCTTTATTTGAACTTGGAATTACTAAAGTTGATAATGATTTAATTGAAATTATTGGTAAGCTTTATTTTAGAACTAGTTATGGACAAAATGCACTTCATCATTCTATGGAAGTTGCACATCTAGCTGGAATTATGGCTGCAGAACTAGGAGAAAATGTTACTCTTGCTAAAAGAGCAGGGTTGTTGCATGATATTGGAAAAGCTATCGATCATGAAATAGAAGGTAGTCATGTAGATATTGGTGTAGATTTGGCTAAGAAGTATAAAGAAAACGAGATTGTTATTAATGCCATAGCATCGCATCATGGTGACGCTCCTCAAACTAATATAATTTCTAATTTAGTTCAAATAGCTGATAGTTTATCTGCTTCAAGGCCTGGTGCCAGAAATGATTCATTAGAAAATTACATTAAGCGTCTTGAGCAACTGGAAAGCATTTCTAATGGTATTAGTGGTGTTGATAAAAGTTATGCACTTCAAGCTGGTAGAGAACTTAGAGTTTTAGTAAAGCCTGAAGAAGTTGATGACGTTAAGAGTTATAAAATTGCAAGAGAAATTAAAGAAAAGATAGAAAATGAAATGCAGTATCCTGGTACTATTAAGGTAACTGTAGTTAGAGAAACAAGGGTTGTAGAAGAGGCTAAATAAGCCTTTTTTATATTGATTGTATATTTTTTACATTATTCATGTATTATTAATAAAAAATTTATGATAATTTTATTAATTTTAATGCTTTTTATTTATAAATTACTTCTTTTGTGTTAGAATGTTTATAGTAGGTGGTTGTATGAAGACACTTTATTTAGTATCGATTATTATTGTAGTACTAATTTTATTAGTAGTTTTTATAGTGCTTTATAAAAGAAGTAAAATAAAGCGTCTTAGAGAAAAATTAGAGGAGCTTGAAAGGCAAAGAAACTTGATAGTAGCTACTCCTGTTATGACTGAACTCCAAAAAATAGAGGTTATAGTAAAAAATGAACAATTAGAAGATAAGTATGAAGAATGGAAAAAACGATATGAAAAAATAAAGAATGAAAGATTTAGTTCTATTACAGATCAACTTCTTGAGGTTGACAATATTATTGAGACAAGTGGCTATGAGGCTGCTAAAGAAGCAATTGTTGATCTTGAAATGGAAATTTATAAACTTAGGGTTAGTACTGATAATTTACTGGATGAAATTAGAGAAGTTACAATGAGTGAAGAAAGGAATCGTGCTATTGTAACAAAACTTAAATCAAGATTTAGAGAGCTTGAAAGGACATTTGAAAATAATAAGGTTGCTTATGGTGATGTAATTACAAATATTGAACTTCAATTTGAAAATATTGAGAAAAAATTTTCTGATTTTGAAGAAGTTATGGAACATAATGAATATGAGGAAGTTGTAGGGGTTGTTAAAGTTCTTGATGAGATGATAGCACATATTGGTGTTGTTATTGAAGAACTTCCAGATATTATACTGCTTACTGATAAAATAATTCCTGCTAGAGTAAAAGAACTTAAAGATATTTATGATAAAATGGTTGCTAAAGATTATCCTCTTGATTATTTAAAAGTTCCATATAATATAGAACAAATTGTTAATAAGATTAGTGATATAAAAACTAGACTTAAAATTCTTAATTTAGAAGATAGTATGTTTGAACTTAAAACTTTTTTAGATTATTTAGACAATCTTTATAACGATTTTGATCTTGAAAAAAGAAGTAAGAAAGTTTTTGATGAGGTTGCTAAATCTTTTAAAGTTAAACTTCAAAAAGTTAATGGAATAGTTACAGATATATATAATCAATTAGATGATATTAAAAGTATGTATAATTTAACAGAAGATGATTTAAATGATTTAGGAAATGTTAATAAAGAGCTTTATACTACAAATAGTGAGTTTAATCATATAATTGGTGATTTGAAAAATAAAGTTTTGCCTTATTCTAAGCTAAAAGATAGAATGACTAGATTAGCTAATGGATTTGGAAAGATTGAGGAAGATTTAAATATATGTTTAAAATCTTTAGGTAGTATGCATGATGATGAAATTAGAGCGCGTGAACAGTTAGATGAGATTACTGAACTTTTAAAGAAATGCCGTAGTAAGATAAGAAATTATCCACTTCCTATTATTTCTAATAATTATTTTGTAGAATTAAGTGAGGCTAATGAGGCAATATATGAAATAGTAAAAGAGCTTGAAAAAACTCCTATTACTATTAAAACACTTAATATTAGGGTTGATACTGCTCGTGATTTATCATTAAAGTTATATGGTACTACTAATGAGATGATTAAAACAGCAAGACTTTGTGAGATGACAATTATGTACGGGAACAGATATAAGCCTCTTGATAAAGATATAGAAAATGGTCTTGATATGGCTGGGCAATTATTTTTTAAGGGAAATTATAAGAAAAGTTTGGAAACTGCTATTGCTGCCATTAATATTATTGAACCAGATATTTATAAAAAGATGCTTAATTTGTATAAGGAAGATTAGTACAAGATATTATCTTGTACTTTTTTGTAAATATTTGTCTATTTTATTTTTCATGATAGTATTTCGTTTTTAATTATGATAAAATTAAAGTGGTGACATATATGGAAGAATATATGAATGAATATTTAGATTATCTTTTGTATCAAAAAAAATATTCTGATAAAACTATTATTGGTTATAGAGATGATTTAGTATTTTTTAAAGATTTTTTAGAAATAAATAAAATATCTGTTTTGGATGTAGATTATTCTACTATTAGAAAATTTTATAATTATATGGAAACATTTAATTATTCTAAAAATACAATTGCTAGAAAAATTACTTCTATAAGAAGTTTTTATAGATATATGGCAAGACATGAATATGTCAGTTATAATCCTTTTTGTCTTACTAAAGGCCCTAAAAAAGATAAGCTTTTACCTAAATTTTTATACTATAATGAATTAGAAGAATTATTTAATTCTTGTTGTTTAAATGATATTTTTGGTATTCGAGATAGACTTATTTTGGAAATGTTATATGCTACTGGAATTCGAGTTGGTGAACTTGAGATGATAAAGATATCGGATATTAATTTGTTTGATAATTCTATTAAAATACTTGGGAAAGGTGGAAAAGAAAGAATAGTTTATTTTGGAGAGTATGCTAGAGAGATTCTTGATATGTATTTGAAACTTAGAAATGATAGTTGTCCATATTTATTTATAAATAAAAATAAAAGTAGACTTACTTCTAGAGGTGTTCGATATATACTTAATAAACTTATTAATAAAACTAGTTTAAATGTGAAAATTTCTCCTCATATGATTAGACATTCTTTTGCTACTCATTTGCTAAATGAGGGGTGTGATCTTTTAAGTGTTCAGGAGTTGTTAGGGCATTCGTCTTTGAAAGCGACTCAGATTTATACTCATGTAACTAATGATAGATTAAAGGATGTTTATTTGAAAAGTCATCCTAGAGGAAATAGAAAGATAGGTGTTAAGGATGAAAATTAGTGATATTGTAAATGTTTTAAAAAATAATGATTTAGTTATTTGTTATGATGATTGCTTAGTAAATATAGATTATGTATCTTATAATTCAAAAGATATAAAAGAAAATACACTTTTTATATGTAAAGGTAATCATTTTAAAGAAGATTATTTAAAGAATGCAGTTTCTTTAGGAGCAGTTTGTTATGTTAGTGAAGTAGAGTATTCTACTAATATTCCTAAAATAATTGTTACTGATGTTAGAAAGTCTTTATCTTTAATTGCAGAACTTTTTTATACTGATAATCTTTTTAAAATAGGAATAACTGGAACTAAAGGTAAGACAACAGTTAATTATTTTATAAATAATATTCTTACTAATTATTTGGGATATAAGCCAGGTATTATTGCAAGTCACTATTTATATACTGGAAAAAGAGAGGGTTCACATGAACTGACTACTCCAGAAAGTTTGGATTTACATAAATATTTTAAAGAAATGTCTGATTGTAATTTAAAATATGTTTCTATGGAAGTATCTAGTCAAGCAATAAAACATAGTAGGGTTTATAATATGAATTTTGATATAGGTATTTTTCTTAATATTAGTGAAGATCATATTTCTACTTTAGAACATAAGGATTTTGAAGATTATTTTTCTTGTAAATTAGAGTTTTTAAAAATGTGTGATAAAGTTATTGTTTTTAAAGGAACAGATCATTTAGATAGAGTTATGGATGCTGTTTGTGATAAGGATGTAATTACTTTCGGTTTTAGTGATGCAGATTATATTATAAAAAATATTTCTAATGGTAGTAATATTTCATTTGAACTATTTGATGGTGTTAATACTGAAATATATGAAATTAATATGTTAGGAGAATTTAATGTTGTTAATGCTGCTAGTGCAATAATTGTTGGTAAAATTATTGGAGCAAGCTATAAAGATATTTGTAAAGGACTTATTAATACATCTATTCCTGGTAGAATGAATATAATTAATAAGGGCGTTTGTCCTATAATAATTGATTACGCTCATAATAGGCTTAGTGCTGAAGCATTTTATAAGGCTTTAAAAGATAATTTTCCAAATAGAAAGATTAAAGTTATATTTGGTTGTCCTGGAGATAAGGGGTTTAATAGAAGAAAAGAAATGGGAGAACTTGCTGGTATGTATGCGGATTATGTATATTTGACTGAAGAAGATCCAGGTCATGCGTCAGTTAGAGAAATATGTAATGAGATTGCTTTCTATATTACTAAGTATCATTCTAATTATGAGATTATAGAAAATAGGTATAAAGCTATAGCGAAAGCACTTAGGGATGCTACTAGTGATGATGTTATTGCACTTTTAGGAAAAGGTGATGAAAATTATCAAATAATTGGTGATACATTTGTGCCTTATGAAACAGATAAAGAGATTGTTCTTAAGGAACTTTCTAAGATTAAGGGGGTAAAAGAATAGATACAATAAGATTAAAAGATATTATTTTATATAGTAATGGTGAATTGATATTAGGAGATAGCAATACTTTTATAGAAAAAATAATAATTGATAGTAGGCTTTCTAGATCTAATACTTTATTTATACCTATAATTGGGGAAAAGTATGATGGACATATTTTTATGGAAGAAGCTTATGCAAAAGGATGTAGAAATTTTTTATGTGATAAAAATCATTCTTTTTTAAAAAAAGATATAAACTTAATTGTTGTTGATGATACCACAGAAGCTTTATGTAATATTGCTAAAGGATATAAGAATAGATTTAATATTCCTTTTATAGCAGTAACTGGAAGTGTTGGAAAAACTTCAACTAAAGATATTATTAGTAGTGTTTTAAGTACAGAATATGATGTGTTAAAGACACAAGGTAATTTAAATAATAATATTGGACTTTCTAAGACTTTATTAAATTTAGATAATCTTAATGATATAGCGGTTTTAGAGCTTGGAATGGATAAATCTTTGGAGATAGCTTATTTATCTAATATGATTAATCCTAATATAGCTGTGATTACTAATATTGGTATGAGTCATATTATGAATTTTAAAGATGGACAAGCAGGCATTTATAAAGCAAAAATGGAAATAGTAGATGGTTTAAAAGATAATGGTTTATTAATTGTAAATGGTGATGATAAGTTTTTAGGTAAGTTAGAGAGTAATAATTCTTATAAGGTGATTAAGTGTGGTTTTTCTTCTAACAATGATATATATTGTAAGAGTTATAATATAGATAAATATGGTACATCTTTTATTTGTGTCTACAAGAATAAAGAATATGAATTTTCTCTTAATACAATAGCTAAACATAATATTTTAAATGCTATGTTTGGAGTAGTTATTGGTTTAGAATATGATATAGATTATGAACAAATTAAAAAGGGTTTGCTAAATTGCAAATTTTCAAGTAATAGACTTGATATTTCTGTTACAGATAAATATATTATTATTAATGATACTTATAATGCTTGTTATGAATCTGTTATTAGTGCTTTTGATGTTTTAAATAATTTTGAAGGAAGAAAAGTGGCAATACTAGGAGATATTTTAGAGCTGGGAGATTATAGTAAAGAAATTCATCAAAAGATAGGTAAAAATATTGATTGTGATTTATTAATTACTATTGGGAATTATTCTAAATATATTGGTGAAGAAGCTACTAAAAGAGGACTTAAATCTTATTGTTTTTTGACAAAAGAAGATTTCTATGATAAAGTAAATGAACTTTTATTTAAAGGGGATATAGTGTTAACTAAAGCATCTCGTGCCATGAAATTTGATGAAATAGTGGAATTTTTAAAGAACTAAATTTTTGTAGGAGGAATTAAAAAATGAATTTAGAAAAAGTTATGAATGCATTTGTAGATGATTATATGAAACGTGGTGTTTATGCTAGCCGCGAAGAGCTTTTAAATGTTTTAGAAGAGGTTAAGGCAATAGTGAGCGCTAATAAAGATAAGACTCCAGAAGAAATTATTGATATTATGTTTGAAAAAAACATTAAAGAGTTGGAAGAAATAAGGCAAAAATATCCAGTTCCTGGTTATACTGCTTCTATTAATGTGGATAACATTAATGTTAAATTATACGGAGGCAATATTAATTATTTAGGAGAGTCTATGCCTGATAATGCACTATTTGATATTGCTTCTATGACTAAATTTTATACTCAAGCTGTTGTGTATAACTTAATTAAAGAAGGAGTATTTAGTTATACTGATAAAATAAAGGATTTGGATCCTAGATTTGTTAATGTTGGAGATTTGACAGTTGAAGATGTATTAACTTTTACAACAGAATTTAGAACTGATGGTCGTATTTCTGATAAGAAAACTATTGATGAAGCTAAGGATACGCTTTATAAAGTAAATGTAGTGGGAACTGGTAAATATAATTATAATGATATTGGTATGATTATTATGAAAGAAGTTATGGAACATGTTACAGGAGCAAAATATGAAGATTTAGTTGATAAGTACTTAATAAAGCCTCTTAATTTAAAAGATACTCATTTAATTGTGCCGAATAATAAATATCATTTATTGACAGGAAGCCCAAATGTAAAATATGGAAAAGTTAATGATATGACTGCTCTTTCTTTAGGGGGGTATTCTGGACATGCTGGGATGTTTGCTTCAAGTAGTGATTTAATAAAACTTATGAGAGAGGTTCATCATAATAATATAGTTCCTAATATTTCTGATGCTTATACACATGGTGTAAACGTAGCACGTGGAATTATGGGAAATACTTATACTACTCATCCTGATGGACTTGATTATACTTATTTGGACACTACTGAGGTAGATGACTCGTTTGTTATTCAAGGAAGTACTAGAGTGAATGCTACAGGTTCTTTAGATTCAGCGCATAATATTTTATTTAATCCAAGTAGTATGGGAGTAGAAAGGGCAAAAGAAGAAAATGAAAAGCTTAATATGAGAAGGGCTGAAAAAGGACAAAATCCTCTTCAACTTGTAAAAAGATTTGAATTTGATAGAGATGGGAAATTAGTTAATTATGATTTGATTGATTCAAGACAATTATTTCCTAGTGTAAAAATTGAACAAGTTATAAAAAGTAATGCTGAGGCAACTTTGAAGTTAAGATTTTTAAATAAATTGATTAAAGAATATGATAAGAATTATAATCATGAAATTAATATTACTAAACAAGGCCAATCAAAGTAGGAATTAATACAAAATATTAGAAATTAGTATTTGGTTTTAGAAATATTTATATTTATGATAATATTATTAGTAAGTCTTTAATTGTTGTGATTCTTTAGAGTGTAAACATTTACATTCTTTTTTTATTTTTTTAATAATTTTTGTTATAATATTTATGGAGATGATAGATGTGGCACTTAAATATGATGAAAGTAGTATTAAAATTTTAGAAGGACTGGATGCTGTTCGTAAAAGACCAGGGATGTATATTGGATCTACTGATAAGAAAGGTCTTCATCATCTAGTTTGGGAAATTGTTGATAATTCTATTGATGAAGTTATAAATGGTTTTGGAGATTATATAAAGATAGTACTTCATGACGATGGTAGTGTTAGTGTTGAAGATAGAGGACGAGGTCTTCCAGTTGGAATGCATTCTAGTGGGAAAAGCACTCCAGAAGTTATTTTTACAGTGCTTCATGCTGGAGGTAAATTTGAAACTAGTGGTTATAAAGTTTCTGGTGGTCTTCATGGTGTGGGAGCTTCAGTTGTTAATGCTCTTTCTAAATGGTGTGAGGTAACTATAAGACGTGATGGTTATGAATATTATATTAGATTTGAAAATGGAGGAAGAGTTGCTGTGCCTTTAAAAAAAGTAGGGGCAACAAATAAACATGGTACATTAGTTAGATTTATGCCAGATCCCGATATTTTTAAATCAATTAATTTTTCTTATACAACGATAACTGAAAGGATGCAGGAAAGTGCTTTTTTAATAAAAGGTCTTACTGTTGAGGTTATAGATATTCCTGATAAAAAGGAAGTTAAATATCGTTATGATGATGGTCTTGTAGCTTTTGTCGAGATGATAAATGATAATAAAAAACCTTTACACAAAGTATTTACTTTTTCTGGTAGTAAAAATAATATAGAGGTTGATATAGCTTTTCAATATACAGATTCTTATAATGAAAGTATTGTATCTTTTGTAAATAATGTTAAGACTACGGATGGTGGTAGTCATGAAGTTGGTTTTAAGACGGCATTTACTAAAGTTTTTAATGAATATGCTAAAAATAATGGTTTTTTTAAAGGAAAAGATAAGTCTTTTGATGGTAGTGATGTTAGAGAAGGTATTACTGCAGTTATTTCTCTTAAAATTCCAGAATCTCTTTTACAATTTGAAGGGCAAACTAAGTCTAAGCTTGGTACTCCTTCGGCTAAAACTGCTGTTGAGGCTGTAGTGTCTGAACAATTGTTATTTTTCTTAGAAGAAAATAAGGCTATTGCTACTGAAATAGTAGAAAAAGCTTTAAAGAGTAAATTAGCTCGTGAAGCTGCTAGGAAGGCACGTGAAGAAATACGTAAGGGGAAAAATAAAGGATCTAAAGAAAAGGTTCTTTCTGGCAAACTTACTCCGGCTGGTAGTAAAGATAAAAGTAAAAATGAATTGTTCTTAGTGGAAGGTGATTCTGCTGGTGGTTCTGCTAAACAAGGAAGGGATAGAAAATTTCAAGCAGTTCTTCCACTTCGTGGTAAAGTTTTAAATACAGAAAAAGCAAAGATGGAAGATATTCTTAAGAATGAAGAAATTAATACGATGATTCACACTATTGGAGCAGGATATGGTTCATCTTTTGTACCAGAGGATATTCAATATGATAAAATTATCATAATGACAGATGCAGATGATGATGGAGCTCATATACAAGTTTTACTTTTAACATTTTTTTATAGATTTATGAGACCTTTAATTGAATTAGGTAAACTTTATATTGCTCAACCACCTCTTTATAAAATAACTAATGGTAAAAATATTACTTATGCTTATAATAATGAGGAGTTAAAGGATGCAACTGCAGGGAAGAAATGTGAGATTCAAAGGTATAAAGGGCTTGGTGAAATGAATGCTGATCAGCTTTGGGAAACTACTATGAATCCTGCTTCTAGAACATTAATAAAAGTAAATATAGATGATGCTTCACTTGCTGAGAAAAGAGTTAGTGTGTTAATGGGAGATAAGGTAGAACCTAGAAAAGAATGGATTGAAGAAAACGTTGAATTTTCTTTAGAGGATGATTATAGAATTTAATAATAAATAATAGCATTTTTCATATTATTTAATGAGGTAATATATATGAATAATGCTATTTTATTTTTTTTCAATATTAATACAAAAGAAGTAAAAAAAATTAATGATAATTATTATTTTAATTATGCATATAATAATTATGTAGTACAGATATATAATAGAGATATTGAAGAAGCTATTGAAATATATTATCTTAATTTAGAACTTTTAAGTAATGGTTTTATTGGTTATGAGATAATTCTTACTAAAGATAATGATGTTTTATTTTTATATGAGGGAGTATATTATATTTTAATGAAATTTCCTAATATTAAAAATAGAATTATTACTTATGAAGATGTTATTAATTTTAATTATATTCCTAATACAATGTTTAAAAAATTGGATAAGTCTAATTGGGGAATTACATGGTCTAATAAAATTGATTTTATTGAATATCAGTTTGATCAAGTAAGGAATAGATATAGTATTATCGATGATTCTATAGATTATTTTATTGGTATTTGGGAGAATGCTATTAGTTATTATAATGATAATAATATCAATTCTGAAAGGTGTGTATGTCATAAAAGAGTAAGTACTAATATGGATTTGCTTGATTTTACTAATCCTCTTAATTTTGTTATTGATTACAAAGAAAGAGATTTAGGAGAATATTTAAAATCTTTTGTAATATCTAAAAACTATTCTAATGCATCTTTAGATAGAATGATTAATTTTTCTGATAGAGATGGTGTTGTATTAGTTATATCTAGAATTTTGTTTCCTTCATATTATTTTGATTTGTATGAAGACATAATTTTAGGTAATAAAGATGAATATGAACTTAATGATGTTATTAGTAAAAGAAATAATGTTTTATATTTAATTAATTATATTTTATTTAGGTATAGTAATTTAAATATTACTGATATTGAATGGATAAAAAAAGAAGTTAGTTTTCATTAATTAACTTAACTTCTTTTACTTCAGGAACTTTTTCTTTAATTATTTTTTCTACTCCTTCTTTTAGAGTAAATTCTCTCATAGGACATCCTACGCATGCTCCTTGTAAATTAACATAAACTGTATTATTTTCAATTTTGATAAATTCAATATTACCACCATCATTCATTAAGAATGGTCTTAATTCATCAATGGCTTGTTTTACTTTTTCTTCCATTTTTAATCACCAAGGTTATTATATTATATTTTAACTTAATTTGTAAAGAATCTAAAAAACTTTAATTTTCTACAAAAATAGAGTATAATGATATTTGGAAGTGGTTAATATGACAAAATATAAGGTTGGTAATATTGTTGAAGGTAGTGTTACTGGGATAGAGTCATATGGAGTTTTTGTAAATTTAGATGAGTATTATAGTGGACTTATTCATATTTCAGAAATTTCACATGGGTTTGTAAAGAATATTAATGATTTTGTTAATGTTGGAGAGACAATTAGAGTTAAAGTTATAGATGTAGATGAAGAGTCATGCCATGTAAAGCTTAGTGTTAAAGATATTAATTATAGAAATGTTAGTTCTAAAAGAATGAAAATAGAAGAAGTGGGAAGTGGTTTTGAGATTTTACATGATAATTTAGATTGTTGGATTGAAGAAAAATTGAAAGAAATAGGGTAAAAAAATTAAAAAAAATTAAATTATTATTGACAAAGCTTTTATAATATATTATATTTATAAGCGTCAGCAGTTAAGTTATTTAATTATTTAATGGGCGATTAGCTCAGTTGGTTAGAGCACTTGCCTTACAAGCAAGGGGTCGGGAGTTCGAGTCTCTCATCGCCCACCATTTTTTATGCCGAAATAGCTCAATTGGTAGAGCAACTGACTTGTAATCAGTAGGTTGTGGGTTCAAGTCCTATTTTCGGCACCATGGAGCGGTAGCGAAGTGGCCAAACGCGGCAGACTGTAAATCTGTTCCTTCGGGTTCGGTGGTTCGAATCCACCCCGCTCCACCAGATTTTGCCTCGTAGCCAAGCGGTAAGGCATCAGACTTTGACTCTGACATGCGCTAGTTCGAATCTAGCCGAGGCAGCCAACTATTTTTGTCCCGCTAGCTCAGTAGGTAGAGCATTTGACTTTTAATCAAAGGGTCAGGCGTTCGAGTCGCCTGCGGGACACCATTTATTATTGCCTGAGTGGCGGAATAGGTAGACGCACAGGACTTAAAATCCTGCGAGGTTCATCCCTCGTGCCGGTTCAAGTCCGGCCTTAGGCACCAACTTTTATTTTTAAATTGATGGAGGAATACCCAAGTCTGGTTGAAGGGACCGGTCTTGAAAACCGGGAGGTCGTGTGAGCGGCGCAGGGGTTCGAA
>CALVPC010000020.1 GCA_944350405.1 uncultured Bacilli bacterium | reverse complement strand
ATTACTATAGTAATTATAACCTTTCTTTTTGATAAAAATCAAGCTTACTATACTATTTTATTTCTTTATATAGAACTTTTTATAAATTTAAAAAAGACAAGTTTCTAACATAACTTATCTTTTTAATCAACTATTTCCTCTATTTCATTACATATAATTTGATATTCATCAAATCTTTTTTCTACTTTACCTTTTACCTTAATAATATCCCCTTTTTTAAAATTATTATAATTTTTATATAAATCAGGAAAAACTATTAAAACAGTAGAACCTGTATTATCTGAAGAAGTTAAAAAACACATAGCCTCATTTTTCTTAGTAAGTATTTCTTTTATTTTATCAATAGAAACAATAACCTCAACTTTTTTATTTAAATTATTATTAATATCATAAATATCCATAATATTCTTATTATTAAGTTTATACTTTTCTGTTCTATGACTAGTTAAATAAAATCCAAATACTTGTTTTTCTTTATCTAATATTTCTTCTACACTAAACTCTTCTTTTTCTTCTATATTAGGTTTAACAAGTAAATCATCATCCATACCTATTGAAAGTTCTACATAATTTAAAATATTATCTATATTGCTAATCATTGTATTCATATTATAAAAACTATCAAAAGCATGTCCATATATTAATGATTCTATAACTTTCTTATTATTAGTTTTACTAATTGTTCTTTTAAAAAAGTCATAAATATCTTTATATAAAGTTTTTCTTTCACTAACAATATAATTAGAAATTACTCCTCCAACATTACGTATAGAAGCAAGAGGAAAAACAATTACATCATCAATAATAGTAAATTTATTATTTAAACTCTTATTAATATCCGGAGGAATAAATTTAATACCTAATTTCTTAACCTCATTAAGATATTCTTTAGTTTTTTCTTCACTACCAATTACTCCAGATAAAAGATTAGCATAAAATTCTTTTGGATAATAACATTTTAAATAAGCCATTTTATATGCCACTATTGAATAAGATACTGAATGACTTTTATTAAAACCATATCCTGCAAACGCTAAAATAAGATCAAATAATTCTTTAGCCTTTTCACGGGTTTTACCATTATTAATAGATTTCTCAATAAATCTTTCTTCTTCCGCTTTTAAAACATCATATTTTTTCTTACTCATTGCTCTTCTTAAAATATCAGCCTCTGCTAAAGTATAACCTGCAAACTCTCTAGCTATTAACATAATTTGTTCTTGATAAACTATTATTCCATTAGTTTCACTTAAAATATCTTTTAAATCATCATCTAAATAATCAATCTTCTCTTTTCCTTCTTTTCTTTTTATAAAAGAAGGAATATTAAGTGCTGGACCAGGTCTAAAAAGTGCAATCGCAGCACATAAATCACTAAAATTTTTAGGCTTTAAATCCTTTAAAAATCTTCTCATTCCAGCAGATTCAAATTGGAATATCCCAGTAGTATCTCCTTTTTCAAAAAGCATCATAACCTTTGGATCATCAAATGGTATATCATTAAAATTAATTTTAACATTTTCATACTTTTCTATATCATGTATTATATTATCTATTATAGATAAATTCCTAATACCTAAAAAATCCATCTTTATAAGTCCTAACTCCTCTAAATAATCCATTGTATATTCAGTAACACTAATATCATCATTAGGTTTAATAGGAAGTATTTCATAAAGAGGCTTATAACTTATAACAATTCCTGCTGCATGAATACTAGTATGTCTTTTAGCACCTTCGATTAAATTTACAATTGTCTCTAAAAGCTTCAATTTATCATCATGTTCTATTAAAACATTAATTTCTTTATCTTTATGTTTTAACTCTTTCAAAGTACCTTTAAAAGGAATTTTTTTACATATTAAATCAATATATTTATTATCAATATTAAGAACTCTTCCAACATCTCTAACAGAAGCTCTTCCTCCTAATGTTCCAAAAGTAATAATACCTGCAACATTATCATCACCATATTTACTTCTAACATATCTAATTACTTCATCTCTTCTATTATCAGGAAAATCAGTATCAATATCAGGCATAGTAACTCTTTCAGGATTTAAAAACCTTTCAAAAAGAAGATTATAACGAATTGGATCAACATCAGTAATACCAAGACAATATGAAACCAAAGAACCCGCCGCAGAACCTCTTCCCGGTCCTACTAAAATACCATTATTCTTAGCATATTTTATATAATCATAAACTACTAAAAAATAATTCTCAAAATGCATTTTAAGTATTATATCAAGCTCATAATTTAATCTATCTAAATATACTTTATTTATCTTACCACCTAAACGTTTATATAAACCTTTCATACTTAAAGTCTTTAAAAATTCTTTTGGATTATCTTTATCATATTTAGGCATAAAAAGTTCTTTTTTAAACTCAATATTACACATATCACTTATTTTTAAAGTATTATTAAGACTTTTAGAACTTACTTTATACATAACTTCTTCATTTGTAAACAAATAATTATCCTGATATACAAAATCTAAACCATCACTTATTGTCTTTCCATCTCTAATCATAAATATATAAGGTAAATATTTATAAAGTACTTTTTCTAAATATAAAGTTTTATTAAAAAATACAGTATCATAATCACTATATAATTCTTCTTCACTCTTATTACTAACCCCAATATAAATATCGTTATATATATCTTTATATTTATTATAATTATCTAAATTAAAACATACACATATTAAACCATCACTAAATTGTTTTAAAACATCAAAAGAAAGTTCATTTTTATTTTTAAATGTCTCTATTCTAACTAAATTATAATATCCATCTTTATTTTTGACATATAAAACTAACTCTTTTAAATCAAGTCCTATTACTGGCTTAATACCATTTTTTTTAAATTTACTAACAATTTCCATAGTCCCATAAAGATTATCATCTGCAACCCCACAAGAGGTAAGATTTTTCTTCTTTAAGTTTAAAATCAAATCATCTACTTTAATTAAACTAGAAAGTAAACTATTATCAGTTTTTATAAATAATGGTGTATACATATCCATACCTCCTTAAAACTTATTTTAACATATATTATTAATTTTTTATAAAAAATACAGTAAAAATATCATTTTAATAAAAAGAATGCTATAATTATTTATAGGAGGTATTTTTATGGAGTATTTTTATATAATCATAATTATAATAATTGTGATAATTCTTGCATCAATTAAACAGATTAATCAATATGAAAGAGGAATTAAGTTCTCACTTGGAAAATTTACTAAGATGATGGAACCAGGATGGAGATTAGTTATCCCAATATTTCAATCATACAAAAAAGTTGATATTAGAACAAAAGCTGTAGATGTACCAGAGCAGGATGCTATAACTCGTGATAATGTATCAGTTAAAATTAATGCTGTAATTTATTACAAAATATTTGATGCTTCAAAAAGTATTCTAGAAGTTGAAAACTTCTATTATGCAGTAAGTCAACTTGCTCAAACAACAATGAGAAATGTTGTAGGGTCTGTGTCATTAGATGAACTTTTAAGTGAAAGAGAAAAACTTTCTACAGAAATATGTAATATTATAGATGAAGCAACAGATCCATGGGGTATAAAAGTAGAAAATGTTGAACTTAAAGATGTTTCTCTTCCAGAAGAAATGAAAAGAGTTATTGCTAAAGCTGCTGAAGCAGAAAGAGAAAAACAAGCAGTCATTACTAAATCTATTGGAGAAGTTGAAGCTTCAAACAATCTAGCTAAAGCAGCTAAAGTAATGAGTAGTTCAGAAGGTGCTCTACATTTAAGAACATTATCTACTATTAATGACATATCATCTGATCAATCTAACACTATTATATTTGCTCTTCCTATCGAAGTTTTAAGAGCATTTGAAAATATTGGTCATCATCCTATGCCACCAAAGCCTGAGCCAAAAGAGAAAAAATAATATAATTATAAATAAAAAAAGAACTTAAGTTCTTCAAAATATAAACAAATAGGTAAAATACTTACTTATTTGTTTTTTTTATTTATAATATACTTTTAAATACTAATTCCAAATTATTTACTACTATGTTTAGTATTTAATTTATAAAAATATTCTGGCAAACTTCTATCATAATATGATATTATGCCATCAGGTAAAATTAATGTTCTTTCTATTCCTAAATTATCTACAAACTCTGGATTATGAGAAACAACAAGCATTGTACCAGGAAAATTTTTAAAAGTATCAGCTATAATTGTTTGAGTCTCAGGATCCAAATGATTAGTAGGTTCATCTAATATCAAAAAATTAGCACCACTAAGTGATAATTTTGCTAAAGCTACTCTACTTCGTTCACCAGGAGATAAAATCCCAACCTTCTTAAAAACATCATCACCTGAAAATAAAAATCTTCCTAAAACACTCCGTAATTTAGATTGAGAAATATTTACTTCAGCAAAATTATCAATAATACTTTTATTATTATCAAGTAATTCATGTTCTTGAGCGTAATATCCTATATCTGTTTTATTTCCTATAACTATTTCTCCACTATTTGGCTTAAGCTCTCCTACAATAAGTTTAAGTAAAGTGGATTTCCCTACTCCATTTTTACCAACAATTAAAAATTTTTCTCCTTTTAATAAATTAAAAGATAAATTATTAATAATATTTTTCTTATCATAATCATTATATTTAAAACTCACATTTTGAACCTTAAGCGGAATAGTAGTACTCTCTCTATTTATTGTAATATCGATTTTAGCAGTTTTTAAAGCAGGACTAACATCTATCTTATTTTTTAATAGTTTTTCTAATTTTTTCTCCCTATCTTGAACCATTTTCTTTCTTTTACCAGAAGAATTTGCGTATTTATCAATAAAAGACTTAAGTTTTTCTTCCTCTTTTTGTGTTCTTTCTACTTGCAACTGTATATTTTTTTCCTGCTGGGCATACAACTCTTTAAATCTATCATAATTCCCATTATATAGCTCAAAAGTTTTTCTACGTTTATCTAAAAACAATGTCATACAAGTAACTTTATTTAAAAAATCAGTATCGTGAGAAATTACAAATACACTCCCTTTATAATTTTTTAAATAATTTATTACATAATCTTTCGTATCCTTATCTAAATGATTAGTAGGTTCATCAAGAAGTATAATTTCCGGTTTAGAATATAATAATCTAGCAAACGCAACCTTTGATTTCTGTCCTCCGGAAAGTTCACTTAACTTTTTTTCAAGCATACTATCATCAATATTCATACCATCTATTATTTTTAATAAAACATTTTCAGCAGTATAACAATCCCAATAATCTAATTTTTTTTGTAAATTATCTATTATTTTAAAAATTTTCTTTTGCTTATTTTCATCTTTTTCTAAAGATAATTTTTCATAATTATCTTGTAATTCTCTATTTAATCGTTCAATTGGTCTTCCAGATAGTAAAAAATCAAAAACACTTATATCAAGTGAAGAAACGCTATCATCCAAAACTTGTGGAAGCCATGACACTCTATTATTACCTAAAACTATTTTCCCAGAATCTGCCTCTTCAATTCCCATAATAAGTTTAAAAAAAGTTGTTTTACCCGCACCATTTACCCCAACTACTCCTACTTTTTCATTATCTGATATTTGCAAATTAACATTTTCAAATAGTTCTTCATCGCCAAACGACATAGACAAATTAATTAGCTGCATTAACATCACCAACTTTTTATATTAAACTAATTAAATTTTTTTATATCATCACACTAATGATTTTCTAGTAAATACCAAAACATCCTTATCAACATATACATGAACTTTTCCTTCTAAAACAGTTTTTATAAAACCAAAACCATTTATAACAATATCCTCATGATATTTCAAATTAATTTCTTTTAATGACAAATCTTTTAAATAGTCATGCCTTTTACCATTTATTCTTTTAATATTTATATCATTAGAACAAAAAACAGTAAAACTATTTCTTTCACCCTCCACATAATCAATTCTTAAAAAATTCTCAATTATTAAAGCTTGTCCTCTCTTTATCTGATAAGTCCTTGGCTTTATCTCTTTATGAGAAGATAACTTTTTAATATCATTATGGCTAATATAATTAACTATATTATGAGAATCAACAAGACCAGGAGTATCTATTAAAATATAATCCTTAATTGGAATCTTAATTTGATCTAAAGTAGTCGATGGCATATTAGAAATAGTAATAAGTGATTTATCAATAGAATAATTATCAATTATTTTATTAATCAAAGTACTCTTACCAGCATTAGTATTACCAACCACATAAACATTTTTATACACTCTATATTTATTTATCAATCCCATTAAATTATCAATATTATAATTTTTATAAGCACTTATAACTATCTTATCAATAAATACTTCACTATCTTTAAAATAATCTAATATTTTCTCATCAGATACAGATAAAGGAAGCATATCTTTTTTATTTAAAACAAGAATAACTTTATTATTAATTAAATAATTCTTAATACTATCTATATCTTTAGGAATGGATAATAAATCTACTACATATAAAACTAATGATTTCGTCTTTCCTATAGTTTTAATCAGTTCTAAATATTCATCATTAGATTTAGTAACTATTTCATATTCGCCATAATGCTTAAGCCTAAAACATCTCCTACACAAATCCTTACTTATATCATTTGTATATCCTTCAAGCAAACTATTATTATCCTGTAATCTAACTCCACATCCCAAACAATATTTAATCATAATAACTACCTCTTTTTATATTATTTTCTTTATTGTTAAATATCTTATTTTCAAATATCCTATTAAACTTTGTAAATACTACTTCTGTCTTTTGTTTCAAAGGATCAACTAAAATAGAATAATATCCTCTTCTATTAGCACCATAAATATCGGTTAATAATTGATCACCAATCATAGCAATCTCTTTATTTTTAATACCTTTAAATTTAACTTTTCTATATCCAAATCCCAAAGGCTTCATACTTCTTTTAATACAAGGAATTTTAAGTTCATTACAAATATTATCCAATTTTTTAGAATTAAAACTATTTGAAATTACATATATAATAAAATTATTATTTATTTTTTTAAAAAGCTTTTTAGTTTTTTCACTTATGCTATAACTATCATGTTCTATTATCGTATTATCAAAATCAAAAAAAAGCACTTTAATTCCTTTATTAGATAATTTATCGTAATTAACATCGAAAATACTCTTATAATAAGCATCAGGTATAAAACTACTCATATCATAACCAATTATATTGTATCAAAAAAAAAAAGAAAAAGCACTAAAATTTAGTGCTTTATACATATATTTGATTATATAATAACTTCTTAGCTTTTTCTATTTCTACTATTTCATAAGAATTATATAATTCATCAATATTATTATCTAAAAAATCATAAGAATAATAGTATACTTTTTTATCAATATTAAGGTAAAAAAGTGCTATTTTTTGATGTGGGCTATGCCCTTTTTTTAATTCATCATTAATGTTATTTAATAAAATATTAGTTACTTTTTTTAAATTATTTTTATTTATTTTTATTTTATATCACCTCATTATTTTTACGCATCTTCTGCATTACTAGCAAGCTTAATTTTTAATGTTTGTTCTTTACCATTTCTTATAACTGTAATTTCAACTTCATCCCCAATATCATAACTATATAATTCATATTTAAAATGTGAAGAATTTTCTACAGTCTCATCATTAACCTTGCTTATTATATCTCCCGCTCTCATTCCTGAATCCTCTGCTGGAGAATCCTTTTCCACACTTTCTACTACTATTTGAGTTTCTGTACCAAAGAATGAAGTATTATCATATATTGCCACTCCAATATATGGCCTTCTCACATCTTCACCTTCAACAAATTTATCAGCATATTCTATAGCAGTTTCAATCGGAATTGCAAATCCCATTCCTTCAATTTCATCTGAAGCAAGTTTCATATTAGTTATACCAATAACTTCACCATTTGCATTACAAAGTGGTCCTCCACTATTACCAGAATTTATTGGAGTATCTGTTTGAAGTACGGTCATATAACTATTAGAATCTGAAACTAAACGATCTTTGCCAGATAAAATACCACGAGTAACAGTCCATGAATAAGTGCTAGAATCAAGTGGTGTACCAACAGCAAAAGTAGTATCTCCAACTCTCATTTCATCATTATCCCCAATAATAGCAACTTGTTTAACATACTTCTTATCAACTCTAAGAACAGCTATATCTGAATAATCATCCGAACCAACCACTTCAACTTGAGCTTTCTCATCATCAGTAAATTGTGCATATACTTCTGTAGCATTTTGAATTACATGATAATTAGTTAAAATATACCCATACTTATCATCAGTTTTATAAACAAAACCAGAGCCTGTTGCATATAACCTATTATTTACATGATTTTCAATAACCACAACAGAATCATATACTTTTTCAACTGCATCAGCAATACCTGTATCAGTAATAGTTACATTCTTATTACTTGTATCAATATTTATGCTATTATCATCTATAAAATATAATATTAAAATAGTAGAAAATACAGAAATAAATAACGTTATAACACATGAAATAATAATATGATAAGACTTTATTCCTTTATTTTTTTCACGTTTTTTCTTTTTTATAACTGTATTTTGATCAAACCCACAATTTACACAAAATTTATTATCTTTATTTAACAAACTCCCACATTTAACACATCGAATCTGATCATTATTATCATTATTATTATCTACATTTATTTTAGAATCTTTAACAATTTCTTCCTCTTTTTGTTCTTTATTTTCTTTTTCTTCCATTTCTTTTTCCATACCACTAATCTCCTTTACACTATTAATATAATATCAAATTTTTAAAAATATTTGTAGTATTTATGAAATTTTTGTGAAAGAGAATGTAAAAGGAGCTTAACGCTCCTAACTAGTTTCAAGCAAAAGAGGTTTTAATATATTTTTTAGCTCTCTTTCCTGTATCACTCTTCCTTTTGAAATAATCTTATCATTTAATAAAAGTGTAGGTATAGTAATATGTTTATCTTTATTGTTTTTTGAAGAAATTTGATCTATGTTCAAAGAGCAATTTAAATCTCTTTCTACCTTTTTAATGTTTTTTAAAATTTTTATTCCATTACTACAATCTGAACCTATTAATTTTAATCTTAAAATATTTATTTTTATCTCCTTTCCTAAAAAATTATTTTTATTCTCTTAATCATCCCTCCCTTCTTATAATCAAGTTTAAAACTATAGTGTGATAAAAATGTGTCAGAATTTGGAAATAAAAAAGAAAAAATAAAATTAATTTTTTCTTTGTCTATAACGCTCTTTATCGTCTAAAATCTTTTTTCTAAGCCTAATAGCATCCGGAGTTACTTCTACATATTCATCATCTTCAATAAACTCAAGTGCTTCTTCTAAAGTCATTTCTTTAGGCTTAATTAATGTAAGTGCTTCATCAGAACCAGAAGCTCTAGTATTAGTAAGCTTTTTATTCTTACAAGGATTAACATTTAAATCATTATCATGATTATTAATACCTATTATCATACCTTTATATACCTCAGTACTAGGTCCCACTATCATAGTACCTCTATCACTTAAATTAAATAAAGAATATGCCATAGTTTTACCATCTTCCATAGAAACTAAAACTCCATTTTTCCTACGTCTAATTTCACCAGCATAAGGTTTATATCCCGAAAAACTACGTACCATAATACCTTCACCCTTAGTATTAGTAATAAAACTACTCTTATAACCAATAAGACCACGAGTTGGAACCTCAAAAGTAATTTTAGTATAGTTATCATTATTTAATAATGATTTCATAATACCTTTTCTTTCACTAAGATCATTTATAACAGTTCCAGAATACTCATTAGGACAATTAATTAAAACCTCTTCATAAGGCTCACACTTTACACCATCAATTTCCTTAAATAATACTTCTGGCTTAGAAACACTAAGTTCATAACCTTCTCTTCTCATTTTCTCTAATAAAATAGAAAGATGTAATTCCCCACGTCCTGAAACTTTATAACCATCGTTATCTTTTAATTCTGAAACTCTAAGACCAACATTTGTCTCAAGTTCTTTTAAAAGACGTTCCTTAATATGCCTATTAGTTAAAAATTTACCAGATCTTCCAGCAAAAGGAGATGAATTAACTAAAAAATTCATAGATAAAGTTGGTTCTTCAATTTCTATCGGAGGAAATGGTTCAACATTATTAGGATCACATATTGTATCTCCAACTTCTATTTTTTCATATGTTTGAACAATAACAATTTCTCCAAATCTTGCCTCTTTAACTTCTTTCTTTTTTATTCCTTCATTAACAAATATTTTATTAACTTTAGAAGAAACTAATTCACCATTATTTTTACTAATTACAACATTACTTCCTAATTTTAATAATCCACAAGAAACTCTACCAACACCAAGTCTTCCTAAATAATCATCATATTCAAGTGAAGATATTTGCATCCTAACAGGATCACTTTCATCACCACTTAACATTTCTGTGTTATTAATAACAGTATCAAGTAAAGGAAAAATATTATCACTTTCATCATCAAGTTCTAATTTAGCTATACCTTGCTTAGCAATACCATAACAAATTGGAAAATCAAGTTGTTTTAGATTAGCACCCAATTCTACAAAAAGATCAAAAGTCATATTAACTACTTCATCCACTCTAGCATCTTTTTTATCAATCTTATTAATAAACAAAATAGGATTTAAATTTTGTCTAAGTGCTTTTTCTAAAACAAATCTAGTTTGAGGCATTACCCCTTCCTTAGAATCAACCATAAGTATAACAGTATCTACTGTTTTAATAATACGCTCAACTTCTGAAGAAAAATCAGCATGACCAGGAGTATCCACAATATTGATCTTATAATCTTTATATCTAACAGAACAATTCTTAGAATAAATTGTAATACCTCGCTCTTTTTCAAGCTCATTACTATCCATTATTTGATGAGTATTAAGCTCTTTATCAAGCATTCCACACTGAGAAAGAAGTGCATCAACTAAAGTACTTTTTCCAACATCAACATGTGCTACTACTGCAATATTAATTATTTTATCCATTATATACAACTCCCTTAAGACTTTTCAAATTATACCACTACATCCAAATTTTTACAAGCATTTAACAAAAAAGATCACTAAATAGTGATCCTAAAATACAATTAGTTTGAAAATAAAACCTTTTCTGATTTATATTGCTTAATTATAATAGCAAGTATTACTCCAATTATAACTATAGTAGATAAAAACATCAAAAACACATTAATAAAACTAGCTGTACCTGTTGTAATATCTTCAAAAAGCAAAGTGTAATTTAAAAATGGTACCATAGAGAGTACAGGTGAAGAACTAACATCTATCATAAATGCAATCATTCCTGGAAAAAATGCTATAAATGTAAGAGGAGTAAGTGCACTTTGTGCCTCTTTAAATGATTTAGATTTACTAGCAATAGCAATACACAAACCACTTATTAAAAATGAACATGCAATTACTACAATTACAGAAAAAATTAAACTACTAGTAGAAAGCATCAAATCTACATCTTTATATATATCAAACATACCATTAGCAATAATAAGTGAAACAATCATTAATATCAAGCTTACAATTCCAGTAATAATTGAAGATAATGAAACACTTAAAAACTTACCAATAATTATATCCTTACTTTTAATTGGAAACGTAAGAAGAGTCTCTAAAGTCCCTCTTTCTTTTTCTCCGGCCGTAGCATCAGTCGCAGGATAAGTAGCAGAAACAGTAATAGCCATTATTATAAATAAAAATGCATAAGTAGTTATATAATTAGCATAAAAATTTTCTACTTCAGTAATATTTTTTTCTACTGTAATTATATCAATAACACTATCAACATCAATATTGTTTTCTTCTAAATATTCTGTTTGTAACTTCTCTTTATATAAAGAAAAATATGTTTCCATTAAAGATGATGCATAACTAGTAGTCTCATTATCATCACCAGTAATAATATATTTATTATCATCTTTTATTACATATAAATCTATACTATTCTGTTCATATTTTTCTTTTAAATTATTACTATCATCATAAACTACATTAATATTAAGATCTTTAGCAATACCTTTTTCAATATCACTAAGTTTATAATTAAAACCAATAGTATTATATTCCTCTAATGGTTTATTAGTTTGTGATTCAAATAAAGCAGATAAACCTAATACTAATAAAGGAATCATAATAGGAATAATAAGCATCATTGATAAAGATTTTTTATCTCTAAATAACTCTTTTAATTCTTTTTTTAATATATTCATAAGATTACTCATTAGAAACACCTCCAATTAATTTAAAAAATGCATCTCGCAAATTAGTAGTTTTAGTATCATCTTTAATTTTTTTAGGAGTTCCCTCTTTAATAACAATCCCTTTATTAATCATAATTACATAATCACAAATATTTTCAGCTTCTTCCATATAATGAGTAGAATAAAGTATACATTTTCCTTGCTCTTTTTCTTTTTTAATAAAATCTAATATAACCTGACTTGAAATTATATCAAGACCACTAGTAGCCTCATCAAAAATATAATACTTAGGATCATGAACTAAACATCTAGCAATATTTACCCTTTGCGTTTGTCCTGTAGAAAGATTTCCAATTCTATCATATAAAAAAGAATTCATATCTAGCTTATTAGTTATATATTCTATTCTAGATTTTATTTTATTATCATCAACATTATAAATATGAGCACACATAACAAGTAATTCATAAGGTGATAAAGTATTATAAAGCTTAGTATTTCCTGATAAATATGCAATATTTTTTTTAATTTCTATCTCGTTATCAGCATAATTTAATCCATCAAAATTAATAGTACCACTAGTAGGATCAAGTATTCCTGCAATCATTCTAAGTAAAGTTGTTTTACCTGCTCCATTTGGACCCAATATTCCAATAATTTGTCCTTCCTTTGCATTAAAACTAATACCATTATCAGCATAAAACTCAATCTTTTCTTTCTTATCATTATATTTAATAAATTTTTTCTTTAAATCTTTTATCTCTAACATATACGTCCTCCAATAAAATATTCCTAAATCATTATAGCAAACTTTTATAAAAGAAGAAATAAGAAATAAGAAATAAAAAATAAAAGAAAAAGAAATCTAGTATTAACTGATTTCTTATTCAATATCAATTTTT
>CALVPC010000019.1 GCA_944350405.1 uncultured Bacilli bacterium | reverse complement strand
AATAATGTAAGATATATAAAAGATTGTTCTAGTTATAATAGTTTTAGTAAGTTTAATTATTGGTCCGAGATACAAGCAATAGTAGATGGAGTTAACATAGCAAAAGGAAAAGTAGTAATAGGAACAACAACTGAAAGCAGCGCGGAACCATATAGTAGAATAACAGATGGAGATATTAATTATGTATATTATGCAACTCCATCATCAGCTTCTATTAATCAGTGTGTAACAGTAGATTTAGGTAATACCTATGATTTAGATGAAATAGCTATATGGCAGCACTTTAAGGACCCTAGAAGTTTTTATGATAACGTAACATATGTAAGTAGTAATAATAGTACATGGAAAGAAGTAATAAATGAAGCCGCTATTCAAACCAGCAATGGCAGGAGGATAAATGCTTATACAGATACATATAATGGTTATGCACAAGATGGTTTAGTATTATGGTATGATGGGTATGCTAATACTGGTCACACTAGATCTAATTCTTCTACAACATGGAAAGATTTAAGTGGAACAGGAAATGATGTAACAGTAAGTGGTGCTACATGGTATCACAACTATCTATATTTTGATGGAGTAGATGATTATGCATATAAAACAAGTGGTGCAATATATAACATTACAAATGAACATACTATAGAGGTGTTATTTCAACCAGCTCGAATTCCTACGGATTATCAAGTAATCTTTAATACTACTAATGTTGGTACTGCTGTTATGCAATATGGATCTCTTTGGTTTAATTCTTCTCAATATTTGAGTTATCAAAATGCTGATGGTTATTCAACTCGTATTAGTCAGGGTTTAACTTTGCTTGAAACTGATTTAGGGAGATATTTTTTAATGACAAACATAAGAGATAATAGAGATTATTATGTTTATAATAAAGGATATTTTATTGATGATTATCATAGAAGAGTTTCTTGGGATGCTAGAACTCCAAATGAAGCAATATATATAGGTGGTGTAAGTGCCGGTAAATATTCATTTCAGGGTAAAATATATTCAATAAGAGTGTATAATAGGGCATTAATTGAAGAAGAAGTACTTCATAACTATTTATATGATAAGCAAACATTTAATATTGAATAGACTAAGTGGTAAATTATTATTAACACTTAGTTTTTTTATGTTAAAATTAGTATGGTGATATTTATGCAAAAGGTTGAACTTTTATCTCCAGCAGGGAATATGAAATCTCTTAAAATGGCTATTAAGTGTGGGTGTGATGCTGTATATATTTCTGGTAAAGATTATGGAGCTAGGAAGTTTGCAGATAATTTTACTATGGAAGAAATTGAAGAAGCAACGCGTTATAGTCATTTATATGGGGTAAAATTATATGTTACTATTAATACATTAATAGAAGAAGATGATATAGATTTAGTGTTGAATTATATTTCTAATCTTTATAAATTTGGAGTAGATGCATTAATAGTTCAAGATTTAGGACTTATAAGTCTAATTCGTCATCGTTTTCCTAATATACAAATACATGTTTCAACTGGTGCTCATAATTGTAGTAATGAGTGTTTAGAATTCTTAGATGGATTAGGTGTTAAAAGAGTTGTGCTTGCAAGGGAACTTTCTATTTCTGAAATATCTAAATTAGATACTACTTTAGAATTAGAAGTTTTTATTCATGGCGCTTTATGTGTTAGTTATTCTGGGCAATGTTTAATGTCTTCATATCTTTTTGGTAGAAGTGGTAATAAAGGTGAATGTTCTCAGCCATGTAGATTTTGTTACGATATATATGAAGATGATAAAATAGCGGTGTCAAACAAATATGTATTAAGTATGAAGGATTTATGTATAGGGGATAATATAAAATCATTACTTGATATGGGAATTTCATCTTTAAAAATAGAAGGTAGGATGAAATCATGTTATTATGTAGGATATGTAACTAAATTTTATAGGATGCTTATTGATAAATATTATAATAACGAAGAGCTTTCTTTTACTGAAGAAGAGTATAATAATTTACTTGTATTATATAATAGATGTTTTACTAAAGGTTTTTTAAATGATAATTATGATGTTGTTAATCCTGATACATGTAATCATAGAGGTATTTTAGTTGGAAAAGTTATTTCTTGCTCTAATAAGATAAAAATATTACTTGATAAAGATTTAAGTCAAGGTGATGGAATTCGTTTCTCTAATGGTAAAGGGATGATATGTAATTATATTTATAATGAAAATGGTTTGTTAATTAATAAAGGTTTTTCTTCAAATATTATTTATTTAGATAATAAGATTAATTTAAATAGTAAAGGTTTTGTATATAAGACATTAGATTCTAATTTACATAAGGAAATAGAAAATTCGGAGGATAGAACAATTTTAATTGATTTTGAAGTTGTTGCTAAAATTGGAAAAGAACTTGTTATATCTGTTTATTGTGGTAGTGATAAAATTACTAAAAGTTTAGGAATGGTTTTTAGAGCTTGTAAATCTTCAGTTAGCAAAAAAGATATTTATGATAAGCTTTCTAAACTTGGTAATACACCTTTTAAAATTAATAATATATATTTTGATGTAGATGACGATATTTTTATTCCTATAAAAAATATTAATAATTTAAGACGAGAGTTAATAAATGATCTTATTTGTTTAAGAGAAAATAGAAGACCTGATGTTATTACCACTAATGAAAAAATTGTGTCTAGAGAGAATTCTATTACTAAGGAAATAAGTTTTTTAGTTAGAAATGAAGAACAACTTAAGTTTTTAATTGATAAAAATGTTAATATTTATGTAGAAGATTATTTTCTTTATCAAAAATATAAAGATAATAATATTTTCTATAGGAATCCTAGGGCTAGTTTTGACTATAAAAATAGTTCTAATACTTTAATTACTAATAATGGTGGTTTTAAATATTATTGTGATAAAAGTGTTAGTGATATTTATATGAATGTAAAAAACAGCTTAACTTTGGGACTTTTTTCTAATTATGTTTATAAAGTTGGTCTTTCTCCAGAACTAAATAACGAAGATATTTATAAGATTATTTGTTCTTATAAAAAAAGATTTGGATTTAATCCTAATGTTGAGGTTTTAATTTATGGTAATTTAGAACTTATGCTTATGAAATATTGTCCTTTAAATTATTTTATTAATAATAGTAATAGATGTAGTATGTGTTTTAGTAAGAATTTTTATTTAGATGATAAGCATGGGCATAAATTTAATTTTCTTAGAGATGAAATTCATAATATGAGAATTATGAGTGATAAAAAGATAGATAAAATTTTAGATATTAATTATTTAAAGAGTATAGGTGTTACTAATTTTAGAATTGATTTGTTAGATGAAGATGATTTATCTATTCAAAAGATACTTGATAGAGTAAATTGTAGTTTACAGAAGATTAAATAAATTTGTTTGGTTCTTTGTATTTTGTGATATAATAAAGAATAGGGAGGGATTTATATGAAATTAAAAGATAAAGTTGCTATTGTAACAGGAGGTTCTACTGGAATAGGTCTTGCTATTGTAGAAGCTTATTTGAAGGAAGGGGCTAAGGTTGTCATTGCTTCTTTTGATGAGGAAGAAATAAATCATGCTATAAGTGAATTATCTAATACTTATGATAGTAATAATATTTTAGGAGTAGTTTGTGATGTTAAAAAGCCTGAAGATGTAAAGAGGGCTGTTGAAGCTACTATAGATAAGTTTGGTAAGATTGATATACTTGTTAATAATGCTGGTATTACTAATGCCAAACCTACTGTAGATGTAACAGATGAAGATTTTATTAATATGTTTGAGGTTAATACATTTGGACCATTTAGATTTATTAGAGAAGTTATTCCTTATATGCAAAAAAATGGTGGAGGAAGTATAATTAATACTAGTTCAATGGTTGGTACTTATGGTTCTGCTATGCAAGCAGGTTATTCTTCTTCAAAATTTGCTGTAAATGGTTTAACTAAATCATGTGCAAAAGAACTTGGCCATTTTAATATAAGAGTTAATGCAGTAGCACCTGGTGCGGTTATGACTAATATGGTTAAAAATTCTACTACAGAAGAACAACAATCAATTCTTAGTCAAATTTGTCCACTTGGTAGAATAGCAAAACCTAGTGAACTTTCAGGTGTTTATGTTTATTTAGCTAGTGATGATGCTTCGTTTACAACTGGTGCTATAATAAATGTAGACGGTGGTGTTGTTATGTAAAGATAGTAATTACTATCTTTTTTATTTTAAAAAATTTTATTTAGTGTTATACTGATTAAGAGGTGCAATTTTATGAAAGATTTAAGTTCTATAAAAGAGGAAATTAAAAGTATTAAGGTTAATTTTAATCCTGAAAAAAGCACATATAAAATTTTAGATGATATAGCAAATAATAATTATGATGCGAAATATATTATTAAATTACTTTCCAGAATAAAGGGAGTTAGTAAATATCCAGATGATGTAAAAAATAAGTTTACTGAAATTATAAAAAGTCTTGAGGAGATAGTTTCTTTGGAAGATCAAAAAAAGAAAGAAGAAGCTAAAGCTCTTTTAAAGAAAAAACAAGAGGAGAATACTAAAGAGTTAAAAGATATTATTGATAGTTTGGAAAAAAGAAAATTTGCTGAAAATAACGAAAATAGTAAAGTAGATTTAGCTGCTAATAAAGATAATGTTAACTTAAATGATAAGAATGAAGATGTATCTGTTATTACTGAAAATGAAACTTTGATTGAGGAAGAAAATAGTAATAATAAAAACTTTTCTTCTCATGATCAAATATTTAGTGGAAAGAAGTTATTTTTCGTTTTACTTACACTTGTAATTATTGCTATTATAATTTTGGTTCTTATATTTTTATTTTATTAGGAGTTTTTATGAATAAAATTATTGATGGTAAATTATTACAACAAGATTTTAAGAAAGAATTGCAAAAAAAAGTTGATGGTATTAAAGATAAATTAAAACTTGTTGTTATACAAGTAGATAATAATCTTTCTAGTGATATATATGTTAAGACAAAAGTTAAGCTATGTCAGGAAATGGGAATTTTGTTTGAATATAAAAAATTTGATTATATTTTAGAAGATGAACTTATTTTAGAGATAGAAAAGCTTAATAATGATTTATCTGTTACAGGTATTTTAGTAGAATTACCGCTTCCTGAATATATTAATCAGAATAGAGTAATTGAAGCTATATCTTTCTATAAAGATGTAGATGGATTAACTAGTTATAATGTTGGCAGATTAAGTAATGGAATAGATGGGATAATTCCTTGTACTGCTTTAAGTATTATTAATATTTTAGATAAGATTAATATGAATTTGTCTGGGATAAATGTAGTAATTGTTGGTAAGAGTAGATTAGTTGGTATGCCACTTATAAAGTTGTTACTAGATAAAAGTGCAACAGTTATTTCGTGTAATTCTAAAACTAAGAATTTAAAAAAGTTAACTTCTTTGGCAGATGTTTTAATTGTTGCTATAGGTGAGAAGGAATTTATTGATGATACATATATTAAAAAAGGAGCAGTTGTTATAGATGTTGGTGTTAATGTTATAAATAATAAAATTTATGGCGACTGTAATTTTGAAAAAATGATTGAAAAGTGTAGTTATATTACTCCTCCAGTTGGTGGTGTGGGGCCTTTGACTAATGTTATGGTTATAAATAATTTGATTTGTTTGTATAATTTACAGAATAATGATTTAAAATAAAATTATCAATATTACTTGAAATATTTTTATATATATTTTATAATAAGTATGCACTATTAAAGTTGCATTCTTGGAGTGGTACTCAAGAGGCTGAAGAGGCGCCCCTGCTAAGGGTGTAGGTCGGGTAACTGGCGCGAGGGTTCAAATCCCTCTCACTCCGCCATTATAAAAGTAAGCTCTTAATGAAGAGTTTTTTTGTTGTTAATTTTTTATATTTATTTTAGAATATTTGTAAATTATTGTTAAAAAATATTTATTTATATTCAAATTTATCATTCTAAATGTTATAATTTTTTTAGAGTGTGATAGTATGAAGAATAAAAAGCTGAGTAATGTTGAAAAAATTTTCGTAGCTTGTATTTTCATAGTTGCTCTTCTTTTATGTGGAGTATTTTTCTTAACATCTTATATAGAAGAACCTCAAATAAATTTAATTGGTGATAAAGAACTAGTAGTTTATTTAGGTAGTAAATATGAAGAACCAGGGGTTATTGCTAAACTTGGTAATGACGATGTTTCTGATAAGGTGAAGACTCAAGGTAAGGTTAATACCAAAAAAGTTGGAGAATACAAGATTGTTTATTCTATCACTAATTCAATGAAAAGAAAGACAAGAATAGTAGAACGTGTTGTTAGAGTTGTTGATAAAGTTAAACCTTCGATTACTTTAAAAGGTAAGGCTAATTTAACTATTAATTATGGTAATAGTTTTAAAGATCCTGGATATACTTCTTTTGATAATTATGATGGAGATTTAACGTCTAAAGTTGTGGTTAGTGGGGCAGTAGATACTAAAAAATTAGGAACATATAAAATAAAATATAGTGTTACAGATTCTTCATCTAATCAAACTAGTAAAGTTAGGGTTGTGAAAGTGGTTGATAATAAATCTCCAGTTATTTCTTTAAGTGGAAGTAAAACTATGACTTTGGATTTAAATGAAAATTATTATGAGCCAGGATATTCTGCGAGAGATAATTATGATGGTGATATTACTTCAAATGTTTATGTTAGTGGTAAAGTTAATACTTCTAAGGTTGGAGTTTATGAAATTACTTATAGTGTTACAGATTCATCGGGTAATTATAGTTATGTATCAAGGGTTATTCAAGTTGGTAGTCAAAGTGATATGGATGAGAGTAATTATATAATGATTTCAATTAAAGAACAAAAATTATGGTATTATAAAAATAGTAAATTATTTTTAAGTTCAGATGTTGTTACTGGGACTAAAGGTGTTCATGATACATATAAAGGTAGATTTAGAATAAAGAATAGAGTGGCAGGTACTTATTTAGTAGGTGTTGATTATAAGTCATGGGTTGATTATTGGATGCTATTTGATTCGAAGCATCAAATAGGTCTTCATGATGCTACTTGGAGAAGTAAATTTGGCGGGGATATTTATAAAACTTCAGGATCTCATGGCTGTGTAAATATGCCTTATAGTAAAGCTAAAAAGTTGTTTAATAATGTAGAAGTTGGTACTTTAGTTATAGTTTATTAGTAAAAAAGCTTAAAGCTTTTTTATTTTTTGTAATTTTGTTTATTCAATCTCATATTATTTAATAGTTTTTAATGACATTAATAAATTTTTGTGATATAATCTGGCTTAGTAATTGACTAAAGAAGGTGGTGTTTTTGTGAAAGTTTGTAAAAAATGTAAGAAGAAAGTAGCTAATAAAAGTAAGATTTGTAAATATTGTGGTGCGGATGTTTCAAAATGTAAAATTATTAAAAATACTAATTCTAATGTAGGAAAAAAAGTTGCTACTAAAAATACAATTGATGTTAATTCTTTTGATTCTGAAAAGAAAACGACTAAAGTTAATAAGATTCAAGAAGAAAACAAAGCTAAAGTAGTTTTAGATAAAACTGTTGATGAGATTCATATGAAAGATAAGAATAAAAGTAGTAATGATGGTAAAAATACTGGACGTAAATCTAAGAATCAAGTTAAAAATAATAAAAATGTTTTGTCTGATGAACTTTCTAAAAAGGCTAAACACAATGAGTCTAAAATAAAAATAGAAGAAAAATCTATTAACTATGATAATAAAATTAAAAAAATTGGTAATTTTATTATACATTATAAATTGTTTGGTAGAATTAATTTGTGGATTATTATTATTCTAGTTTTAATTATCGTTGGAGGCTCTTTGATTTATTTTACTCAAACAGAAGATAATCAAAAAGAGAATACTCAAGGAGTTTTTGTTAGTTCTTCAAAAGAAGTTTTTGAAATGAACGATATTATTGAGTATAAAGGAGTTAATTATAAAGTTATAGATATTCAAACTTCTATGGGGAATAGTTATAAGGAGCCCGAAGAAGGAAATCAATTTATAATTGTAACTGTTTCTATTGAAAATAATACTGATGAGAAAATTGCATATAGTTATAATAACTGGACTGTTTCTAATAGTGATAGTAAGGAAGATGCTAAGAGAATTTTTACTTCTATTAATGTTGATAATGCTTTATATTCTGGTAAATTAGTAGTTGGTGGTGTTAAGAAAGGTTCTATGGTTTTTGAACAACCTATAGATGCTAAAGATGTTACATTGAATTATTATGAATTAAAAAAAGATGATGAAGGTATGTCTATTATCGATGAAGATAAAAAAATATTTTCTATAAAGCTCGAGATTCCAAAAGATGATAATAGCACTTCTAATGATTCTAATAATATTGCTAGTGAAGAAAAGAAATAATTTAAATGAATCGATTAAGTTATTTCTTTTTTTGTTCATATATTATTATGAAGGAGGTGCTTTATGTATAGCAAATTACCACTTAAATTTGTAGGTATTACAGATAACTTTGGGCTTAGAACTCATCCGATTACTGGAGTTAGTACTTATCACTATGGTGTTGATTTTGGATGGAATAAATATCAAGGTGAACCTGTTTTGGCTTCTCATGATGCTAAGGTTGTATATGAGGGATATGATTCTGCGGCAGGTAATCACGTGGTTTTGAAATATACAGAGGATAAAAAAACAATAATTAATAGATATCTTCATCTTAAAAATAGGGCTATTGTTAAAAAAGGACAAAAAGTAAGTCAAGGTGAAGTGCTTGGATATATGGGAAATACCGGAAATTCTACCGCTGTTCATCTTCATTTTGAGTATTGGATTTGTCCTTCAAATTATAGTTATAAAGCTCTTGATGTAAGTAAATATGCAAAAAATCCTCTTAATTATTGTTATTTATTTGATGATCAGTCAGCATCTTCTAGTTCTATTTCTAAAGTTAAAAAAGTTATAGGATTTGGAACTAGTAAAGATGAAAGTAAAAATCAAATTAGAATTACTGGTAAATATTTAAATTGTAGAAGTTTACCATCTCTTAATGGAGAAGTATTAGGATATATAAATTTAGGATATTATAATATTTTGGAAGCTAAGGAAAGCGATGGATATGTATGGTATAGAGTTGGGACTAATAGATGGGTGGCTTATGTAAAAAGTGTTGTTGAAAGGTATTTAATAGATAATAAGGATGATAATTCTACTACAGAAGATGATAATGTAGAAAATAATGAGATAAATACTGATGATTCTAATGATACTAATGATTCTAATGAAAATAATAATATAGATAATAATCAAAGTGAGGAAAATTTATCTAATTATAATAAATTTGTTAGTACTAAAGATGATTATTATTATATTTATTTAAAAAAAGGAGAAATAATTTACTTTCCAAAATAATTTTTATATGTACAAATTGTTTTAATTATGATAAAATTAATTTATCATAGGGTGGCTAGGTAATATAGTATTGCTTTATATTTTTGATTTTGGGGTTTTTGTTTATTATCGTATTTGTAATTATTTAGTTTTATTACTGGTTGTAATTTATTGGAGGTAAAAAATATGGCAAAGTTTATTAATAATCAAGAGTTTAGTAATTTTTTGATTTTTGATATATTTGATCAAGATTTAAATAAACTTTTAATATTAGGTATATTTTTAATAGTAATAGGTATATTTTTATCTGTTTCTTCTATTGTGCTAATGAAGAAGTCTAAAAGAAACTCTGATTTATTACTTGATAATGTTATAAGAGAAGAAGTTGAAAAAAGTTCAATTAATAATGACGATAATAATATTGACGATCAAACTTTAGAAAATGAAGTAGTAAATAGCAAATTATTAAAAGAAGATTTAAAAGTTGAAATAAATGATATTTCAAAAGATGATGTTGTTTATAATGAAAAAGTCATAGTTAATGAAAATGGTGAAATAGATAATATTATTATAAGTTCTAATTTAACTAATGATAATGAAGAGATTGAGCCTGTTAAGATTACTGATAAAGAAATTACTATGTCTGATGATGTTTCAATCCCTGAAATAGAAATTGTAGATATTGAAGAACCTGAAAATGATGTGGATGATTATACTTTCGATAATAAAGATGAAGAGCCAGAGATTATTATTCAAGAAAGTGTTGGATCTTCAGAGGATGTCTTAGAAGATGAAGAAATGAAAGATGTTGAATATGTTGAGATGGATGAAGAAGATTCTAACGAGATAATAGTAAATAAAAATATAGACATTCAAATGCCTCAATCTGTTGAAGTGAAAATTACTACTCCTAAGAGAGGAAAAGATATAGAAGTTGATCTTAGTACTTCTGAGGAAGAAGAAATTGAGTTATTATAAAAAGAGAGCTTTGGCTCTCTTATTTATATGTTTCTTGTTTTAATAAATCAATGTTGTTATGCATTAAAGATAAATAATCATCATTGTTTTCTTCATCTTTTTCAGTTATAGTGTCTAATGTATTAAATGTTATAGTTTCTATATCTTCATAAGTATCTATTAGTGTCTTAGTTATTTCATATTCTTGTGAATTACTCATTACAAATATATATTCAATTTTTTTATCCTCAAATAAGCTTTTGGCTTTTTCTACATTATCTTCTTTTACTTCTTGTTTTTCAGTAAGATTTATTACTTCAAAACCATATTTTTCTAGGAAATTTAATGATTCGTCTGCTACTACAATTTGATTATTATTTGAATTGTCTGCAGCTTTTTTTAATTCTGCTTCTAATTCTGTTATATCCACTTTTAATATTTCATATTTTGATTCTATTTCTTCTACTAAATATTTACTAGATATATATTCTTGTAATTCATTTTTTATATTTTGACCTAACATTAATATGTTTGATGGATTAAGCCAAATATCAGATGATGAATATGTTATATCTATTCCATAAGCTGCATCAATTATTTTTAAATTTTTATTATTATTAAGCATGAATGTTGCATATTCACGTTCTTCAGATTCTCCGTTGTATATAAACAAGTCATATTTGCTATAATCTTTTAATTGCTTTTCTGTGATATTGTATTCAGTAGGATTAGAGCTTCTTGGATAGATACTTTCTATGGTATTGTTTTCACCATATAATCTGTTTGTTACATATTCTATTGGATAAATAGTAGTAGCTATATTAATATTTTCCATTTTATCTTGTTTAAAACAACCTGTTAGGCAAGATAGTATTATTAATATGCCAGTAAAAGTTAATAATATATTTTTCATTTTTTCCTCCTTAACATAGGGACAGGATCATATCCTTTAGTTCCCCATGGATTACATTTTAGTATTCTTTTTATACTTAATATAGTTCCTTTAAATGAACCATATGTTTCTATAGCTTCAATAGCATAATTTGAACATGTTGGTATATGTCTACACATATTATGAAATGTTCCAGGTATTTTTTGATATGTTTTTATGATAAATAATAATATTTTTTTCAACATTACCACCAATAATATTTTACTATTCTTTTTATATTTTATCAATCTAAAAGGTGTTATTTTTAAAATTTTGTGGTATATTTATATAGGTGGTGATTTTAATGGAAAGGTTGTTTAAGCAACTTGGTTTTAAACCTAGAGATATTAAAATTTATGAACAAGCTTTTATTCATACATCATATGCATATGAAAATAATTTAGATTATTCTTATGAGACTTTAGAATTTTTAGGTGATGCAATTGTTGATTTGGTTGTATCAGATTATTTATATAGAAATTGTGATTTTGATGAAGGGAAAATGACTAAGATTCGTGCTAGTTATGTATGTGAGAATGCTTTATATGAATATGCTAGTGGTCTTGATTTTGGAAAATATATACGTTTGGGTCATGGAGAAAGACAAAGTGGAGGAAGTCATAAGAAAGCTATTTTAGCAGATGTTTTTGAAGCATTTATAGCAGCATTATATTTGGATTTAGGTTATGATAAAGCAAAAGCCATAGCGCTTAAAATAATAGTTCCTTATATTGAGAATAAGGATATTATGCTATTTAGCGATTATAAATCAGAATTACAAGAAGTAGTACAGGATGTACAAAAGTCTTTAAAATATGTGTTAGTTTCAGAAAGTGGTCCTGCTCATGATAAATGTTTTAAAATGTCAGTAATAATTGATGATATAGTTTATGGCGAAGGAGAAGGTCACACTAAGAAAGAAGCTGAGCAAGAGGCTGCTAAGGCTGCACTTAAAAAATTAGTTAAAGAAGATAGATAGAGATTTATAAAAATGCTTGCAAATATAATGTTTTTATGTTAATATGGTTAGTGCAATCCGCTGGTAGAATTATTATGATTGTAAAATATAGAAAAGGAGTGATAACGTGAATTTGCTTGATAAAATAGCGAATAAGCAACTAAAAAGTGATGTTCCTGAATTTAGAGTTGGAGATACTGTTCGTGTTGATGTAAAGATTATTGAAGGGAAAAAAGAACGTATTCAAGCTTTTGAAGGAATAGTTACAAGTCGTAAAGGCGGCAATGTTAGTGAAACATTTACTGTAAGAAAGGATTCATATGGGGTGGGTGTTGAAAGAATTTTTCCTATACATTCACCAAAAATAGCAAAGATTACTGTTGTTAAGAAAGGTAAAGTAAGACGTGCTAAATTGAATTTCTTAAAGAATCGTACTAGCCAATACAGAATTAAAGAAAGAGGAATAAAATAAGGCATCGTTGCCTTATTTTTGTTTTTGATTATGAATAAACAAACTAAAAAAGAAATAATTATTTATGTTAGTATATTTTTATTAATAATAATTATAAGAACTTTTATTGTAACTCCTATTAGGGTTAATGGTGATAGTATGAATCCAACTTTAAAGGATGGAGAAATAATGATATTAAATAAGATTGGTTATAGTATAAATGGAGTAGAAAGATTTGATATAGTAGTAGTTGATTATAATGGTGATAAGCTTATAAAAAGAGTTATAGGATTACCTGGTGAAACTTTAAAATATGAAAATAATATTTTATATATTAATGGTCAAGAGGTTGAAGAACCATATTTAAATGAAAGTACTGAAGATTTTAATATTACTTCTTTAGGATATAGTAAAATACCTAGAGATTGTTATTTTGTACTTGGAGATAATCGCGATGATTCTAAAGATAGTAGAATAATTGGTTGTGTTAGTGAAAAACAAATTAAAGGAAAAACAAGTTTAGTTATACTTCCTTTTAGTGATGCAGGATATAGGAATTAAAAGTAATTGCTATATCTTTTTTAATGTAATAAAATATTGTAAAATAAGAGGGAATTATGTATAATTGGATTATAAAATATTAGAGGAGTTGTTGAAGATGAATAATAAAAAAATACTTGGGGGGGGGGTCAAATTTAAATAAAATAACTTGTAATATAAGTTTAGTAATAACAATAATAGGATTACTAATAATAA
>CALVPC010000018.1 GCA_944350405.1 uncultured Bacilli bacterium | reverse complement strand
TTTTAAAAATCTTTTGAACTATTTTTTTATGTTCCCCATCAGTAGTCCTAACAAACTTATCATAACTAGTGTTCATAACATCCCAAATATCTTTTATCTGACCAGCAATATCATCTACAAATTCTTGTGGATTAACTCCTTTTTCTAAAGCTTTAAGCTCAATTTTTTGACCATGTTCATCAGTACCTGTTTGAAAATAAACATCATATCCCTTTAATCTCTTATATCTAGCAATAGCATCCGCAAGTACTATCTCATAAGTATTACCAATATGTGGTTTCCCAGAAGTATATGCAATAGCAGTACTAATATAAAATTTTTCCATAAAATACCTCCTATAATAAAACTATGACAAAAAAAAGAAACATTTCTAAGGACGAAATATTTCCGCGGTACCACCTTAATTTACACAAAAGTGCATCTTAAAATAATAACGGTTAAAAATAACCGAGGAATAATCCCAAGTTCCAGAAATCATACTCGAGTAACTCTAATACTTATTTACACCAACCATAAGCTCTCTATAAATAGAAATTTACCTAACCTTTCCTTCATCACATTTAAATAACAAAAAAATTATATCACATAAAAAATAACTATTCAATATATTTACCTAAAAATTTTGCAGCAATACTACCAGTCTTAACAACAAAATCATCTATTTTACTATCAACAAACATTATTATTACCGCCCCAATAGCATCCCCATTAGATATAATTGGAGCAATAACATAACTAGCCTCCTCAAAAACACCATTTGAAATACTAATATTATCTAAATTTTCAGAATAACAAACAACCCTATTTTGAATAATCTCATCCAAACTAGAAGATATTCTAGTATCCAAATACTTTTTCTTTAAATCACCAGCCACAGCAACAATTTGATCTCTATCGACAATTATAACATTCCCGCCAATTTCTGAATATATTGAATCTGCATACTCTTTATAAAAATTAGGTATTCCCCCCAAAGGAGAATACTTTTTTAAAACAATATTATCACTATCTAAAAAAATTTCAACTGACTCTCCATCTTTTATTCTAAGTGTTTTTCTAATTTCTTTAGGAATAACTATTCTCCCTAAATCATCTATTCTTCTAACAACCCCAGTAGTTTTCATTAAGCAACCTCACTTTCACTATAGTTATTTTTTACCAAATAGCAAAAATTATTCCCATTTTTCGTTAATACTTCACTATATCTATTATAATATTGATAAACACTTATTCTTCATGGTAATTTTTACCAATTGTTGCGCAAAAATTGCATAAAAAAAGAACTCTCAGAGTTCATTAAAAAATTTATTAAAATCAAAAACCACATGATTATTAGATTTATTATAATAAAGAATAACAGATAACATATTATTTTTATATGAAAATTTAAAATTCTTATTTATATCTAAAGATTTAATAAACAAATCTTCATAATCTATTTTTGAAGAAAATTCTCTATCAAAAATAACCTCTCTATATATATTATTATCAAAAACTTTAATAACACCTAATTTTTTTACAAAAGATTCAAATAATTGTTCATTCATATATATTTTTAAATCATTATCTATCTTTCCAAATCTATCTTCAATTTCTAATTCTACTTTATTCAAATCATCAAAAGAATTAATTGAATTAACAAGTTTATGAATCTGTAATTTTACCTCATCATCACTAACATAATTATCTTTTATATGAGAAGGAACATTAACTTTCAATAAATCATTTTCTTCCAAGTCATCTTTAACATCTTCACCTTTTAATTTTGCAATCTCTTCATTAAGCATTTTCAAATAAAGATCTATGCCGACTGAATCAATAAATCCAGCCTGTTCACTTCCCAAAATATCTCCAGCACCTCTTATAGCTAAATCACGAGTAGCAATGGCAAGACCACTTCCTAAATAAGTAAAATCTTTTATAGCATTAAGTCTTTTAACCGCAGTCTCCGTAAGAACTTTATTTGGATCATACATCAAATAAGCATATGCTAAATTATCACTACGACCAACTCTACCTCTAATTTGGTACAACTGACTAAGACCAAACTTATCAGCATCAATCACAATAAGAGTATTAGCATTAGGAATATCAACACCAGTTTCAATAATAGTCGTACATACAAGAACATCGAATTTACCATCAATAAAATCATTCATAACATTCTCAAAATTATTCTTATCCATTTGACCATGTGCATAATTAATACTAATATCCGGAAGTATCTTCCTAAACGAATTAACTTTTATCTCTATATCAGCAATACTATTATATAAAATAAAAACCTGCCCTCCTCGAGACACCTCCTTATAAACCACATCTCGAATAAGTTTTTCTTCATAAGGAGTCACATAAGTCACAACACTCTTCCTATTTTTAGGAGGAGTCTCAATAAGTGATAAATTTTTTATCCCCAAAATAGCCATTTGAAGCGTCCTTGGTATCGGTGTCGCAGTAAGAGTAAGAACATCAACATTAGCCTTTAACTCTTTAATTTTTTCCTTATGAGCCACACCAAAACGTTGCTCTTCATCAACCACTAATAATCCTAAATCCTTACAAATAACATCATCACTTAAAATTCTATGAGTACCAAATAAAATATCAATCTTGCCATCTTTCAAATCATTTAAAGTCTTCTTAGTATCCTTTAAACTGACAAATCTATTTAAAATTCCTATATTAACAGGATAATTTTTAAACCTATCCAAAGCAACCTCATATTGCTGCTTACACAAAAGAGTTGTAGGACACAAATAAAGTACCTGTTTATTATCTAATACTGCCTTAAACATAGCTCTAAAAGCAACTTCAGTTTTACCATAACCAACATCACCACATAAAATTCTATCCATAGGAACTTTACTTTCCATATCTTGCTTAATCTCATTAATCGCTTTTATTTGATCCGCTGTTTCCTCATAATTAAATTCACTTTCAAACATAACTTGCAAAGGTTGATCAGGACTAAAAGCAAAACCTCGCCTTAATTGTCTTTCAGCCTGAACCCTAATAAGACGCTCAGATTCATATTTTATTTTTTCTCTTATTCGCATCTTAGTTTTTTGCCATGCAGAACTATTAAGAGAATTAATATTAGGCTTATAACCATCCTTCCCCGTATATTTACCAATAAGCTCAATCTTAGACGCAGGAATATAAAGCTTATCACCCTTAGCATACAAAATTTCTAAATAATCAGAAGCAACACCATTCTTAGTAAGAACCTTAAGACCATTATATATACCAATACCATATAATTCATGAACAACATAATCACCAACAGAAATTTTAGATAAATCCTTAATTCTAGAAGAATTTTTAAATCTAGTTCTCTTAGTAGCAACATTCTTCTTATTAAACAACTCATAATCAGTCAAAATAACATAATCACGAGTTTCAAATCCCTCAGAAAACTTACCCTTAATAATATTAACCTTATTATCATAAATATTATTAATATCAGTAATAACAAAAGGAAAATCAAGCTTATCCAAAAAATAATTAACATTAGAAATACTAACGAAAATAATCACAGTTTTTTTCTTTGAAATAGACTTATTAACAAAATTGTTAATATCTAAAAAATTCTCATTAAATAAAGGAACCTGTGACACACCAAAATCATAAGACTTTTTAATATCAATCAAAGATAAATTATCAATATCAAAATAAAATAACTTATCACTAACTTTAACATCATTAATATCTAAAAAATACTTTTTATCATTACCATAATAAAACACATCTTGAATCATTTTTTCATAAGTAAATTTTATCTGCTCATAGTCTTTATAAATAACTATAGGATTATTCAAATAATCAAAAATACTAGAAATATTATCAGAAATAATTTCTTTATTAGGTAAAAGAGTAAAACTATCTATCTCATTAATAGACCTTTGAGAATCCAAATCAAAAGTTTTAATTGCCTCCACATCATCCCCAAAAAAAGAAATACGAATTGGATTATCATTATTTATAGGAAAAATATCAAGAACAAAACCCCTAAGAGCAAATTCTCCCATCTTCGACACCATAGTTTCCCTACTATACCCAATATCAACCAGCTTAGATACTAAATCGTTCAAAGAAAAAACATTATCACGACTAATCTTAATAACATAATCATTAAAATTATTAACATTAGGCAAAATCTTTAAATAACCAGAAACATCAGTAATAACTATCTTTTTACTATCAACTAAAAGATCATTTAAAATATTTAACCTATCAACCATAAGTTCTGGACTAACAATACTATCATTAGAAAAATATAAATCATCATTTTCGAAAATAATAACATCCCTAGTATCAATAAATTTATTATATATCTTTCTAGCCTCATAAATACTAGGACAAACAATAAGGATTGCTCTATTTTTCGTAGAAAAAAGTTTATTAACATAACCAACAAAAAAACCACTAGTCAAATTAAATAGCCCAGTGTCATTTTCAAAATTAAAATCAAATATTTTATCGAAAACACTCATACAATCATCCCCTAATTGTATTTACTCATAACTTTTTCAAAACTCATCGAACAAAAATCATTTAAAATATCAACAGTAATAGGTAAAATATCACTAATTTGTTTCATCTCAGAAGAATTAAACTTACCAAGAACATAATCCTTAGTATCAACACTCTTATCATTTGAAATACCAATTCTAAATCTCTTAAATCTATTAGTACCTATCATATTTGCAATATTTTTAAGACCATTATGTCCCCCAGAAGATCCAAAAAGTCGAAGCCTATAACTAGCAAATGGCAAATACAAATCATCACTAATAACCAAAACATCCTCTGGCATTATATCAAAATAATCCAAATATTTCTTAACAACCTCTCCAGATAAATTCATATAAGAAAGAGGTTTAAGTAATAAAACTTTTTCACCATCAATAAATAATTCAGCATATTGCCCATTAAATTTTTTCTTATTAATACTAATACCATAAGACTTAGCAAAATTATCAATAACAATAAAACCAACATTATGTCTAGTATTAACATAATCAGCACCAGGATTACCTAATCCAACTATTAATTTCATATAATCACCCCCCTATAAATTAATCTGAATAGTTTTTCCATCATCCATTTCTATTTTATATGATCTATCAAAAATATCTACTGAAACAACTTTACATTCGTTATCATCATACATAATCTTAGAACCAACCTTAGGAAGACCTTTCTTATACTCAGAATAATTATCATTCTCATATGAAAGACAGCACATCAATCTACCACAAACACCATTAATTTTCTGAGGATTAAGAGCTAAATTTTGATTTTTAGCCATATTTATAGAAACACTATTTAAATTATCTAAAAAAGACGCACAACAAAGCTCCTTACCACATTGCCCATAACCTCCAACACACTTAGCTTTATCTCTAACACCAATCTGTCTAAGCTCAATACGCGTCTTATAAATACTAGCAAGCTTCCTAGCAAGTTCTCTAAAATCAACTCTATCATCAGCCATAAAATTAAACATCAATTGCTTTCTATCAAAAGTAAAACTAGAACTAAGAATTTTCATATCGAGATCAAGATTAGCAACAATATCTCTAGCATCTTTAAGTGCCTTATCAGCATCCTTTTCATTATTAGCATTAACTGCTACATCCTTATCCGTAGCAATTCTAACTATCTCTTTTAAAGGAAAAGAAAGTTTATTCTCATCAATATCCATCACATCTGTAACAACCACACCAAATTGCTCACCACGTTCAGTTTTAGCTATTACACAGTCATTTTTACTCAAATCTATATTTAAAACATCAAAATAATATATTTTTTTAGAATCACTAAAAGTTACACCACAAACCCTTTTCACCACTACTTACCTCCAATCTCATTATCACTACTTACAATAGAAATAATAAAATTATCCATAAACAAATTTAAATTAACATTATAAACTGAATTTATTAAAAAATTATTTATAACATCAATTTTGTATATTATATCATTTATCTCATTATTATCAACCAAATTTTTAATAAAAGAAATATTTGGCAAAAAACTATCAACATTCCTACCTAATTTAATATTTAAAGCATCAAAATATAAATAAAAACCAAATAACAATAAAGACTTAATTCTATTATTAAAATCATATATAGATTTATCAATTAACATATCAATACCCTTTTGCTCTAAATTATCATAAAAAGAAGCAAACAAAGAAAACTCTCTATCAATAAAATCATCAAAATTTCCATCATCAACAGAATAATAATAAAATATAGTCTTATAATCAAATTTATCATTATTTATAAGATTAATTATCTGACAACGAGAAGAAATAGTATCAATAACTCTACTAACATTATCAGTAAGTAAAATAGCAATAATACCATCCTCAGGTTCTTCAAGAAATTTAAGTAAACTATTAGCAGAAGACTTATTAAGTAAAGAAGCGTCTCTAATCAAATAAACCATATTTCTATTATCTTGAGATTTTAAAGAAAAAGACTGTTTTAAATTAATAATCTGCTCTTTTTTTATATCAGATAAATCATCAAAAATAATAAAATTAGAATAATTCCTAGCATCAACCAAATTACATATTCTCTCATCATATTTACCATCACATAGAAAAAACTTAGCTAAATCTAAAGCCAAATCATTAGCATAACTAACACCATTTTTTTCAATAAGATAAGCATGCGAAATTTTATTATTTTCAAAACTCAAATTTATAAAATTATAAAAAATAGGCTGAATATCTTTATATTTATCTAACATAAACACCTCTCATAAAATAAAAAATAGAAATAATATTAACATAATAAGTCCAGGAATTCCCAACAAACCTACAATAAAAATAGTAAAAATATTAATAGGAATATATAAATCAATAACAACTGCCATCAAATTAAAAACATATAAAATAAAAGGTGCAAGAAAAAAAGGTCTAACAATACTAATAAAATTTTTCAAAGCAAACACCTCAAAAAATTTTATGATTAAAAAACTAATCTAAAACTTGTTTTCTATTATTAAGCGCAGATTCTAAAGTAAGAGTATCAATATAATCCATATCCGCTCCAATAGGAATACCATTAGCAACTCTACTAATAACAATATCAAAATCTTCTAACATCTTTTTAATATAAAGAATAGTAGTATCCGCCTCAACACCAGATCTAGTAACAAAAATTAACTCCTTAATTTTATCATTTTTTACTCTATCAAAAAGACTTTCTAAATTAATATCATCCGGAGTAATATCATCAAAAGGTGAAATAAGTCCATCTAAAACATGATAATATCCATTAAAATTACCCAGTTTCTCTATAGAAAAAACATCTTTAGAGTTTTCAACAACAATTAACAATTCATGATTTCTAGAATTATCACTACAAATATTACAAACATCAGTTTCAGAAATAACATTACAAATACTACAGTATTTAGTATCATCCCTAACACTAATAAGACTATTACTAAAATCATCATAATCGTCAGAATCAAAATTTTTCAAAACAGAAAAAGCTAATCTCTCAGCAGACTTTTGACCAATACCAGGTAATTTTTTAAAGTTTTCAATCAAATTATTAATATTATTAGGAAACATATTACATCAAACCAGGCATCATATTTGCAAATTTTCCCATTTTTTCTAAAGTAACCTTATCAACTTTAGAAAAAGCATCATTTAAAGCAACCATTATCATGTCTTCTACCATAGAAATATCATCGTTAATAAGATCTTTAACACCTTCATCAAATGTAACTTTTACAACTTCCTTAGTACCCTTAACCTCAACAGTAACTAAAGAACTCTTTCCTTCAAAAACAGAATTATCAATTTCATTTTTAATATTATTCATATCACGTTGCATAGCTTGAGCTTGCTTCATTAAAGCTTGCATATTCATATATAATTATCTCCTTTCATTTTATTTCAACAATATCACTACCAAAAATATCTCTTGCCGATAAAGAAATATCAGAAAATGAATTGTCGTCATCATTATCTATTATAGCACTTTTTTGAATATCAGAATCAATATATTCATATTTTATGCCACGATTCATATCAGAAATATATTTATCTCTAAGCTTAATCCATTCATCATCTAAAATAAAAGCAATATTATAAAATTTACCCATAACTAAATTAAATAAAAGTTCAAGTTTAGCAATATTCTTAGCAGCATTATTAACAACAGAAGAATACTCAGCAGAAATAATAACATCTTTCTCTCCAACTACCTGAATATTAGAATCTAAAAAATACGAAACAATAGACGCAAATTCCTTATTATGAACATAGTCATAAAAACCATTCCATTTAGAAAGAATATCCTTCTTTAAATTCTTATCAGCCAAAGCAAAAGCATTATTTATAACTCTATCAAAATTAACCATATGTTCGCTTTCAACTAATATTTCTTCAGAATTATTAACAATATTACTATCACTATTATTATCACTATCTTTATTATTAGAAATAACAAAATCACTATCATTAAAACTAGAATTACCATTTTTTAATTTATTACTAATCTTTAAAATAGTAATCTCTAATGAAAGCAAAACATTAGACGAGAACCTAATATTATAAGACAAATTATTAAATTCTTCTAAAATCACAACTAAATTTTCCTTAGAAATAAACAAAGAATTATTAATAACACAATTTTTCAAAAAATCCATAACTTGTGCAATAAAAATTTCTAGATTTTTACCATTTTTTTCCAATTTTTCTAAATTATCAAAAACATACTTAACATCATTATCAATAATATGATTAACAATATCAACAATAATCTGCTCATCAACCAAACCAACAACATCGTAAAATAACTTACTATCAACCCTACTAGAACAAGAACACAACTTATCAAGCAAATTTATAGAATCTCTCAATCCACCATGAGAATGCTTAGCAATAAGATCTAAAACATCACTATCAACAGACAAGTTTTCTTTATCAACAATATTTGATAAACATTTCACAACATCATTATCACTAATTCTCTCAAACTCAAAACACTGACACCTAGAAACAATAGTTTCAGGAACCTTATGCAACTCAGTAGTAGCTAAAATAAAAATAACATGAGCAGGAGGTTCCTCTAAAGTTTTTAACAAAGCATTAAAAGCACTAATAGATAACATATGAACCTCATCGATAATATAAACCCTATATTTAGAAACACTAGGCATAAGAGCAACATTATCTCTAATAATTCTAATCTCATCAACACCATTATTAGAAGCAGCATCAATTTCCAAAATATCAGGATTTGATCTATTATTGATAAGCTTACAACTATTACAAGATTCACAACAAGTATAACCATCCAAATTAGAACAATTAACAACTTTAGCAATCAATTTAGCTAAAGTAGTCTTACCTGTACCCCTAGGACCAGAAAACAAATAAGCATGAGAAATTCTATTATTTAAAATAGAGTTTTTAATAATATCTACAATATACTTTTGACCATAAACTTCATCAAAAGAATTAGGTCTATACTTTCTATATAAAGCCAAATAACTCATAGTAGCACCCCCAAAATAATCAAAAATATTATAACATAAGGAAAAAAAATCATCAACAGCAAAAAAACTTTAAATAAAATTATTTCCCGGGAAATAATTTTAAATAAAAAAAACAATCAAAAAAATAATGTTTCACGTGAAACATATAAAAAAAATAGTTATTAACAATTTAATTAAAATATATCTAACCATTATTAATAATACTAAATATAATTATCAAAACAGAATATTACAATAAAATATACTAAATATAGAAAATACAAAAAATTAATAAAATTACTCAAATAAACTATTTCCTGGAAAATAATTTAAATCACAAAAACACAATGTTTCACGTGAAACATACAAAAAAATAGTTATTAACAATTTAATTAAAACAACTCTAACTATTATTAATAACACTAAATATAATCTATAAAACAAAATCTTACAATAAAACACATTAAAAATAGAAAAACAAAAAATTAGAAAACTAAACAATACAAATTATTTCCCGGGAAATAATTTTAAATAACAAAATAAAAAAATAATCAAAAAACAATGTTTCACGTGAAACATATTATAATAAAAACTTATTAACATTTTATAAAAACACATTATAATAAATATCAAATATTATAAACTATACTTTAAAAAAATAAAAACTACTATGTTTCACGTGAAACATCATTCTTATCTCTTAAATTTTTAAAAAAATCTTTAATTAAAGAACTATATTCATAAATATCATCAATAGAAGATATATTAATATTATTAAAATTACTATTTAAATTTTTATCATAATCAGAGTCTAATAAATAATAAACATTGGAAATTCTAGCTTCTGCTAAAGCATACAAACACATATTACAAGGTCTCAAAGTAACATAAATATCACAATCATTCAAATACCAAGATCCAATTTTCTTACAAGCCTCAATAATACACAAAATTTCAGCATGATATATAGCAACATTATCAGTGTTTTTTTTATTATGACAAGCAGCTATAATTTCATTATTTTTAACAATAACAGCTCCAACAGGAACATCACTATTATGAAAAGCAATTTTAGCATGCTCTACAGCTAAATTCATATATTTATTCATAAAACCTCCAAAAAAAAGTGCACACACATAGAGGATTTTAAGGCTGCTATCTTCCGATCCTGACCTATTTCAACCATATGTGTTGCACAAAAAAATCATATAATAAAAAATTAATAAAGTCAAGAATTTTATATGTTTCACGTGAAACATATAAAAAAATAGTTATTAACAATTTAACAAAAATATAATTTAAGCATTTAAACAATATATATAACAAAACAAATCTTAAAATAACACAATAAAATAATAAAAGAAATAATAATCAAAACACACAAATTATTTCCCGGGAAATAATTTTAAATAAAAAAATTAAAAAACAATAAAAAAAACAATGTTTCACGTGAAACATTGTAAAAAGAGATATTAACAATTTAATAAAAACATATTAAAAAATAATAACTAATAATCTTTAAAATATATTATCACATTAAAAAGATATAGAATTAAAAAACAATAAACTGAACTATATAAATTATTTCCCGGGAAATAATTTATAACAAAAAAAAGTAATGTTTCACGTGAAACATTACTCAATATTATCATCATCTTTTTCAGTAACAGTAACAGAAGTAACAATTTGATGATCCTTTAAATTCATTAATCTAACACCTTGAGTATTACGTCTCAAAGTAGAAATCTTGGAAACATCAAGTCTAATAACAATTCCACTATTAGTAGAAATAATTAAATCCTCATCACCATTAACTGCCTTAAAAGCAACAATTAAACCATTCTTATCAGTAACATTTAAAGCCCTCACACCTTTGCTACCACGATGAGTTAAACGATATTCATCAACATTTGTCTTCTTACCATAACCCTTTTCAGTAACAACAAGAATTAATTGAGAGTTATTAACAATTTCTGAACCTATTACTTTTGAACCATTCAATTCAATACCCTTAACACCAGAAGCAGCACGACCCATAATACGAACATCATTCTCATTGAACCTAACCATTCTACCAGAAGCAGAAGCAATAATAACCTCATCATGACCAGTAGTCTTCTTAACGCTAATAAGCTCATCATCATCCTTAAGAGAAATAGCTATCTTACCACTCTTTCTAATAGAATCAAACTCATTAATATCAGTTCTCTTAACCAAACCACATCTAGTAAAGAACATTAAATTTTTATACTCATTATCATCTTTATTAATAGAAATAATAGTATTAATATACTCATTTTTATCTAAAGGTAAAATATTAACAATAGGAACACCCTTAGATTGTCTACCATATTCTGGAAGTTCATAACACTTAATTCTATAAACCTTACCAAAATTACTAAAAAATAACAAATAATCATGAGAATGACAAGTTATTAACAATTCTACAAAATCATCCTCATTCGTAGTCATACCCTTAACACCAACACCACCACGATTTTGTGTCTTATAAGTATCAGCACACAAACGTTTGATATATCCATTTTTAGTCATTGATACCACTACATTTTCATTAGGAATAAGAGACTCATCCTCAATATAATCAACAGCAGTCATATCAATAGTAGTACGCCTATCATCACCATATTTATCAGCAATTTCTTTCATCTCAGACTTAATAATATTATTAATCATATCGTCACTAGCCAAAATAGCTCTTAAATTTTCAATAAGCTTCAAAGTATCAGCCAAATCATTCTCTATTTTTTCCCTCTCAAGACCAGTAAGTCTACGTAATTTAAGTTCCAAAATAGCATCAGCTTGAGCATCTGAAATACCATACTTATCCTTTAAAGTATTTTTTGCAATAACATCGCTCTCACTATCACGAATAATTTTAATAAAATCATCTAAATGATCTAAAGCAATCTTATATCCCTCTAAAATATGAGCTCTAGAAAGAGCCTTATTTAAATCAAACCTAGTTCTCCTAATAATAACTTCCTTTTGATGATCAATATACTTAGAAATAATATCCTTAAGCCCCAACAACTTAGGAACACCTTGATCAAGCATAAGAAGTATAATACCAAAAGTAGTTTGAAGTTGAGTATGCTTATATAAATTATTCAAAACAACATTAGCATTAGCATCCTTCTTCAAAGTAATAACAATCTTAACACCAAGATCATTATCATTTTCCTCATGATAATCAGCAATACCATCTAAAACCTTATCTCTCACCAAAGTAGCAATACGATTTTTTAAATCCATAGTATTAAGCCCATAAGGAATTTCAGAAATTACTATCCTACTCTTATGACCATTATCCTCAATTGTAGCCTTACATCTTATAGTAATAGTACCACGTCCTGTCTCATAAGCCTTACGAATACCACTATTACCTAAAATTATAGCACCAGTTGGAAAATCAGGACCTTTAATATAACTCATTAATTCATCAAGAGTAATATCATTATTATCAATATAAGCAATACACCCATTAATAACCTCTCTCAAATTATGTGGAGGAATATTAGTAGCCATACCAACAGCAATACCCATAGTACCATTAACCAAAATATTAGGAAATCTACTAGGCAAAACAACTGGTTCTCTCTCTTCCTCATCAAAATTAGGCATAAAATCAACAGTATCCTTGTTTAAATCCCTCAAAAGTTCCAAACTAATCTTAGAAAGCCTAGCCTCAGTATAACGCATAGCTGCAGCACCATCGCCATCCATATTACCAAAATTACCATGGCCATCTACAAGCATATAACGATAACTGAAATCTTGAGCCATTCTAACCATAGCCTCATAAATAGAACTATCACCATGAGGATGATATTTTCCCATAACATCCCCAACAATTCTTGCACATTTACGATGACCTTTGTCTGGAGTATATCCAGAATCAAACATAGAATATAAAATACGTCTATGAACAGGCTTCAAACCATCTCTAAGATCAGGAAGTGCACGAGAAACAATAACACTCATTGAATAATCAATAAATGATTTTTTTACCTCATCAACAATATTATTCTCTTTTAATCTATCCATACTAACCTCCTATATATCTAAGTTGTCAACATAAGTTGCATTCTTTTCAATAAATTCACGACGAGGTTCAACATCCTCACCCATCAAAGTTCTAAATATTT
>CALVPC010000017.1 GCA_944350405.1 uncultured Bacilli bacterium | reverse complement strand
AAAAGAGCTAGAGAAATATTAAATGTATATGAACATGAAGAAAATAAAAAAGAAGTATTTACTCAAACAAGTTTATTCTTAGATTTTAATGAAAATAAAGAGTCAAAAATAGAAAAGAAAATAAAAAGTATCAATCCGTTAGAAATAACCCCTTTAGAAGCATTAAATATTTTAGATGAACTAAAAAAAGAACTCTTAAAAGATGAAAACGAAAATAAGTAGGTGATAATATAGGAAATTTATATGTAGTAGCAACCCCAATCGGCAACTTAAAAGATATAACAGAAAGAGCATTAGAAACATTAAAAGAAGTAGATTATATTCTTTGTGAAGATACTAGAACAAGCATAAAACTATTAAATTACTTTAATATAAAAAATAAATTAATTTCTTATCATAAATTCAATGAAATAGAAAAAAGTAAAGATATAATACAAAAATTAAAAGAAGGAAAAAATATCGCTTTGGTATCTGATGCGGGAACCCCTTGTATATCAGATCCTGGATATATATTAATAAAAAAAGCTAAAGAAGAACATATAAAAGTATACTCTATTGGGGGAATCTCCGCAGTTATCTCAGCACTTTCTATAAGCGGTTTAGACTCTAGTAAATTTACTTTTCATGGATTTTTTCCTAAAGAAACAAAAGATAGAAAAAATTTATTAGAAGAAATAAAAAAAAGTGAAATTAAAACCCATATTTTTTATGAATCAACCAAAAGAATTATAACAACTTTAAAACTTTTATCAGATAATATAAATAATATAACAGTAAGTGTATCAAAAGAACTATCAAAAATTAACGAAAAAAACTATTATGGGAATATCAATCAAGTAATAAAAGAACTAGAAAAAGATGAAAAAACATCTCTTGGAGAATATACATTTATAATAGAAAAAGAAAACATCGAAATAAAGCAAGAAACTATTTCATTAGAAGCTCTTCTTATAGATAAATTAGTAAAAGAACATATATCATTAAAAGAAGCGGTAGAAAAACTAAATAATGAATATAAAAATCTAAGAAAAAAAGATTTATATCAAGCAAGCTTACACCTAAAAGAAATATTAAAAAGAAACTGAATAAAAAAACTCTTTTCATATCAATATAGATTTGAAAGGAGTTTTAATATGGCAAAACATAAAGTAGAAATAACAGGAATAAACACCAGTGAAATAAAAGTATTAACTAGCGAAGAAATGGAAGAATTATTTATAAAACTAAAAGAAGGAGATCCAAAAGCAAGAGAAGATTTAGTAAATGGGAATTTAAAATTAGTTTTATCAATATTAAAAAGGTTTAACAGAAAAGATGAAAACATGGATGATCTTTTTCAAGTGGGATGTATAGGTCTTTTAAAAGCTATAGATAATTTTGACTTATCATTTGGCGTGAAATTCTCAACTTATTGTGTTCCAATGGTCTTAGGAGAAGTACGAAGATATATAAGAGATAACTCTAGCATAAGAGTAAGTCGAAGCATAAAAGATGTTGCTTATAAAGTCTTAAAATTAAAAGATGAGCTCACTATGACAAGTGGCATGGAACCAACTAATGAAGAAATTGCCAAAATATTAGAAATAGAAGAAAAAGAAGTTGTAAATGCTTTGGAAGCATTAAGGCCTACTGTAAGCTTATTTGAACCAATATATAATGATGGCGGAGACACTATCTATTTATTTGATCAATTAGAAGACAAGAAAAATAGTCAAAACTTAGACATAAGATTAGCCGTAGATAAAGCAATATCAAACTTAAGTGAAAGAGAACAATTTATATTAGATCAAAGATTTGTAATAGGAAAAACTCAAATGGAAATAGCCGAAGAAATAGGTATAAGCCAGGCTCAAATATCTCGTTTAGAAAAAAATGCTCTTCAAAGAGTAAGAAAAGATCTATAAACATAACTATAAATTGACAAACCCTACATAATAATATAAAATTATATTAGTTTGAGGGATGTGATAATATGAAAAAATATAACAAACACGATTATATTAATCTTTTAATTATCATTATCTCTTTTTTTATTTTTTTATTTATTATTTTAAAAGATAATAACAGTGTATATGGATCAATGTTAGATTATATTACTCAACACTACATGGTACCAGAATATTTTAGAACTCTATTTTATGATACAAAAGATATAATACCATCCTTTGCTTTTAATTTAGGCATGGGGCAAAACATCTTTAATTTTTCTTATTATGGCTTACTAAGCCCAATAATTTTACTATCATATTTATTACCAAGCATAAATATGTCAAGTTATATAATGATATCTTCTATAATAATAGTAATAATAAGCATAGTGTTATTTTATAAACTAATATCTTTTCACTTTGAAAATAGAAAAATAAGATTTATAACTACATTTATATTTATGACCGCAGCACCTTTAATCTTACACAGTCATAGGCATATAATGTTTATGAATTATATTCCATTCCTTTTAATGGGATTATTTGGCGTTCAAAAATATGTTAATGAAAATAAAAAAATCTTATTAATAATAAGCGCAGTACTTATAATCCTAACTAGTTATTTCTTTAGTATACCAGCTTTATTAGTACTATTTTTATATTCAATATATTTATACTTACAAAAAAATAAAAATATAAAAAAGAAAGAACTAATTACTTTTATCTTTAAAGAAGTTTTAATATTTATAATTCCAGTACTAATAACAGCTTTCTTCTTATTACCAACTTTTAAAGCAATATTAAATAGTAGATTTGAAACTGCCTCAGAATCCGGAATATTAAGTAATTTAATTCCAGAACTATCATTTGGTAATCTTTTATATAGTAGTTATTCATTAGGATTAACAGCTATTTTAATATTAGCTATATCAAGTGCAATAATCACTAAACGTAAAGAGTTAAAATTTTTAGCAATAATATTTATAATAATAACATTCTTTCCTATAATAGATTATTTATTAAATGGATTTATGTATTTAAATGCTAAAGTATATATCCCATTTCTACCACTAGCAATTCTTTTAATAGGCAATCTTTTACAAGAAATATTAAACAAAAAAATAAATATAAAAAAATTATTAATAGTAACTATAATATTATCTATTCTAGGATGTATTTCCTATACAAAATATGATATATTCCTAATAGACATTATCTTTTCACTAATAGTAATAATAGCATCAGTAAAACTAAAAAAAGAATATTTCTTATTATTATTAATAATTCCAGGAATAATAACTTGTTATTATGTAAATAAAGATGATAATTTAGCTACCAAAGAAATCATAGATAATCAATATAGTGAAAATTTAACAGAAATTATAAATGAAACAACACAAGATAATAACTTATATAGAGTAGCAGAAGCTTCAAATATTTTCTATAACTCAAACAATGTGATAAATCCCAAAGAATATAAAACTACTATGTATTCTTCACTCACTAATAAATATTTTAGAAATTTTTATTGGAATGAATTTAATAATGAAAATCCCAATAGAAATGACTCTATATTTGAAAATACTAATAATGTTTTATATAATCTATACTCAGGTAATAAATATTTTATATCTAACGAAGATGAAAATATAATAGGATATGAAAAAATAAAAAGTATAGGAAATTACAATTTATATAAAAATGATAGTGCTTTTTCAATAGGATATACAAGTAGTAATCTTATGTCACTAGAAGAATATAAAAAATTATCATATCCATATAATGTTGAAGCTTTAATGAACTATATAATTGTTGATAAAGAAGTAGAAACAAATTATAACACAAATATTAAAGAAATAGAAATAGAAAAAGATAATTACACATTAGACTTAGATAAAGAAACAACCTATAATATAAAAACAAAACAATCATATAAAAATAAAATACTTATAATAAGATTTGATATGAATTATACAGAAAGTTGTAGTGTCGGAGACACATACATAACAATAAACGATATCTCTAATAAATTAACCTGTAGGGGCTGGAAATATCACAATAAAAACTATACCTTTGAATATGTATTATCTTCAAATGATGAAATAAATAATTTACAAATAACATTATCCCAAGGGAAACACGACATATCAAATATAAAAGTATATGAATTAGATTATAACTATGTAAAAAACATAAACGAAAGTCACAGTGATTTTATAATTGATAAAGAAGAAACTAAAGGAGATATAATAAAAGGAAGTATAAATGTCAAAGAAGATGGATATTTTAGTCTATCTATTCCTTATGATGAAGGATTTAATATCTTAGTAGATGGTAAAAAACAAGATTATGAATTAGTAAATACATCTTTCATAGGATTCGAAATAGAAAAAGGTAATCACGATATCATAATAGAATATGAAGCGCCTTTACTAAAAGAAGGAAAAATAGTATCTATAGTAGGAATTATAATATTTGCCTCTGTATTATTAATAGAGCAAAAAAGGAGTAAAATAAAATGAAAAAAATATCAATGATTGTACCATGTTATAATGAAGAAAAAAATGTAACAAAATTTTTTGAAGAAGTAAAAAAGGTATATGAAAATCATAACGAATATAAATTAGAAATAATATTTATAGATGATGGCTCTACAGATGATACTTTAAAAGAGCTTAAAAACATTGCTAAAGATAAAACATTTACTATTAAAGTCTTATCTTTTTCTAGAAACTTTGGCAAAGAATCTGCATTATTTGCGGGATTAAAAAATGCCAAAGGAGATTATACTTTATTAATAGATGCTGATATGCAACAACAACCATCTTTAACTTTAAAAATGGCTGAATTATTAGATAAAAATGATGAATATGACTGTGTATGCTATTGTCAAGAAAATAGAAAAGAAAGTAAAAGTATGATATGGCTTAAAAAAACTTTCTATAATTTCATGAATAAAATATCTGAAGTAGAATTAAAACAAGGTGCTAGTGATTTTAGAATGTTTAGAAAAAATGTCAAAGATGCCATTTTAGAGTTAGAAGAATATTGCAGATTTTCTAAAGGAATATTTTCTTGGGTTGGGTTTAACACCATATATCTAAAATACACTCCAGAAGAAAGGGCAAATGGTAAAACAAAATGGGGATTTTTTAAACTATTTAAATATGGAATAAATGGAATTATGTCTTTTTCCACAACCCCTCTTAGAATATCTACTATCTTAGGACTTATTATGTCATTATTATCATTCTTATATTTATTAGTAGTCTTTATTCAAAAAGTATTCTTTGAAGTAAGTGTTCCTGGTTATCCAACCATAGTTATATGTATTCTATTAATCGGAGGAATACAACTTCTATTCTTAGGAATAATTGGAGAATATATAGGAAAAATTTATATGGAAGGTAAAAAAAGACCCCTATATATCACAAAGGAGATTATAACAAATGATAAAGAAAGCAAAAAATCTTTATAATAAACATGACGAAATTATAAACTACTTAGTCGTAGGAGTCTTAACAACAGTAGTAAGTCTAGTATCGTTTTACATCGTTAGACTATTTATTTTTACACACAACACACAATTACATATTCAAATAGCTAATATAATATCTTGGATTTTATCAGTACTATTTGCTTTTATAACAAATAAAAAATATGTTTTTAAATCCAGTAAAAAAGGAAAAGACAAACTAAAAGAAATGATAAAATTTTATTTATCAAGATTAACTACATTAGTTATTGATATGTTAACAATGTGGATATTAACTAGTATAATTCATATTAATGATAAGATAGCTAAACTAATTGTTCAAGTCATTTTAGTAATATTAAATTATATATTTAGCAAATTATTTGTATTTGAAAACAGTGAAAAAATAAAATAATAAAATATTCACTGTTTTTATTAACTATTATATTATACTCAAAGTTAATGTTTTAATAATAAAAACATACACTTAAATAGGTGAAGTTTATGCGCTTATCAGAATTACAATATAAAGAAATAGTTAATTTAGAAGGCAAAAAAATAGGGAATATAATAGATGTAAAATTAGATGAAAATGGCAGATTAATTTCTCTAGTTCTTGAAGATAGTAAAAGACTTTTTAGAAAATCAAGTGAAGGAGAAACAGAAATAGGTTGGGATAAAATAGAACGTATCGGAGAAGATGTTATTTTAGTTAGAATGTGATATAATAAATGTGGTGATGAATGTGAAGAAAAAAATATACCTAATCAGCCTTATCTTTTTTTTAATTGATTTATTAACTAAAACATTAATTTTAACATTTGAAAATCATTTGCCAATCACAGTAATAAATAATTTTTTTTATATAGATAAAATAACAAATGAAGGTGCAGCCTTCTCTATATTAAATGGACATACTATAATATTTATAATAATTGCTATAATAATGTTAATATATATAGACAGAAATCTTTTAAAAGATGTAAAAACTAAATTAGATATTATTTCATATTCATTATTAATCGGAGGAATAGTAGGAAACTTATTCGATAGAATATTTTATAAAGAAGTAATAGATTTTTTAAGCTTTAATATATTTGGATATATGTTTCCTGTATTTAATTTAGCAGATACTTTTATTTGTATAGGTATATTTATCATAATAATAAAATTATTAAAAGGAGAAAAAAATGAAAATAGTAGTACAAGAAAATGAAGAAAATGTTAGATTAGACACTTATATTAGTAATAATACAGACTATTCTAGAACAAAAATCAGTAAACTAATCAAAGAACAAAAAGTATTTGTCAATAATAAACCAACACCATCTAATTATAAAGTAAAGCAAAAAGATATTATTGAATTTGCACTTCCAGAAGAAGAAAAAATAGATATTACTCCAGAAAAAATGGATTTAAATATAGTATATGAAGATGATTACTTAGCAATTATAAACAAACAAAGTGGATTAGTAGTACATCCAGCCGTAGGTAATTATTCTCATACTTTAGTAAATGGATTAATGTATCATTTCAGCCAAATATCAAATAAAAAAAGTATAAGACCTGGAATAGTCCATAGACTTGATAAAGATACTAGTGGTCTTATGGTTGTAGCAAAAAATGATAAAGTTCATGAACAATTATCAGAAATGATTAAAGAAAAAAAGATAGAAAGAAAGTATTTAGCTCTTGTCTGGGGAGTAGTAAAACATGATAAAGGTACTATTGATGCCCCAATCGGAAGAGACTTTAATAATAGACAAAAATATACCGTAACAGATATAAATTCTAAAGAATCTATAACGCATTTTAAAGTAATAAAAAGATATAAAGAAGTAACACTACTAGAATGTAAATTAGAAACAGGGAGAACACATCAAATAAGAGTACATATGGAATATATAAATCATCCCATAGTAAATGATCCATTATATGGAAGAAGAAAAATAATAAATGATTTTGGACAAATGTTACATTCTAAAAGTATAAAATTAATTCATCCAGTAACAAAACAAAAGTTAGAATTTGAAATAGAACCTCCAAAAGAGTTTATCCAAATATTAGAAGAATTTGACTAAAAAAGAGAAGTTATCTTAAGACAATTTCTCTTTTTCTTGTTTTATTAAATATAGTATCTTTCATACAAGCAAGATTACTAGTATCTAAATCATAATGTTCCATAAGTTTAATAGTCATATCTTTATAAATACAAATAGCGTCATCAAAATAATTATTTTTAATACAATCTATCGCAGGAATAATAAATTCGGTAAGCATTACATGTGCTATCATAATATTATTATCATCTTTTTTTAACTTATCACAAATTATTGGCCCAACTACATCATAATCATTAAGAAGTGGTAAGCATTCTGAATTATTTTTCATATAATTATCTCTAAAATCCCTAAGGGTATTTAAAGTAATACAATCATCATCATAATTCATTATCTCACACATAGCAGTAGTTAAATAACATCCAGCCTCAGCCCTAGAAACCTTTTCAAAATGTCTACAACTAGGACTACCAGCTTTCACATAATAATGATTATATTCGCAATAAAATTCTCCCCATTTTGAGTCTTCAGGATTTAACCATCTACAATCACGACATTCCCAAGGATATGGCATATAATTTCCCCCTCTCTCATGACAATATATTTTACGGTAAATAAATATAAAAGTCAATTGTTTTAATATCAATTTCAAAATTCGACAAAAAATCATCAAAATATTTACTTCAAACAAATAATTATGTTAAAATTAGATTATAAAAAAGGAGGAAGTTATGAAAAAGGTTGTAAAAATATTAATACCAGTAATTATAGTTTTAGTGGTTTTAGCACTTGCATTTTTTGTTGGAGCTAAACAAGATGTAGAAAAGATATCATATAAAGATTATCAAAAGATAAAAGAAAATAGTGGATATGTTTATTATGGATCTGAAGAAAACATGAATGCATTAAAATCATTAGCAGACCAAGCTGATTTAGAAATTAGCATATTAGATCCAAAAGACTTATCAGAAAGTGAAATAAAAACAGAAAATTTAGAAGAAGGAGTCATATATTTATATGAAGATGGTAAAGTAGTTTATACATACGATGGAAATCTATCAGACTATAAATTAATGCAATCTCTAATGAATGAAAATTTAATTGATAAAACTTATCTAACAATAACTTTAGATGATTATCTTGAAATAATAAAAGAAGATGGTTATCATTTCATGTTTATAGGAAGTGACACATGTGGATATTGTACTCAGTTTAAAGAATCTATAAATGAAACTTTGAAAGATTATAACTATAATGTATATTATCTAAATATAGGAAATTTCTCTGAAGAAGATGTTACAAAATTATATGAAACCGATTCATATTTTACTGAAAATGCATGGGGAACACCACTTAACTTCTTATATAAAGATGGTGAAAGAATAGATGTATTAAGTGGATATGTAGATGCAAATGAATTAACAAACTTTTTACAAGAAAATAAGGTGATTTAATATGAATAAAGTTTACGAGGAAGCTTTACGTTTTAAAAGAAGATATCCTGGCACAATAGCTTGGAGACTAAAAAAGCATTGCCAAAGAATTGAAGAGCATTTAAATCCTGATGAAGAAGTTTTATATGTATTTACAGGACAAAAAAATAATAAATTTTATGACATTATATCTACTGCAGTATTTGCAATCACAAATAAAAGGCTTCTAATAGCAAATGATAGACTATTATTTGGATATTTCTTATATTCTATTACTCCAGATATGTTTAATGACCTAACTGTTTATTCTGGATTAATATGGGGAAAAGTAGCAATAGATACCGTAAAAGAAATAGTATATGTAAGCAACCTCAGTAAAAAAAGCCTTGATGAAATAGAAACAAAAGTAACAGAGTATATGATGGAAGAAAAGAAAAAATATACCATCAGAAATGATAAATAATTAGCAAAAAACAAAATATTTATATTGAAGAGTAAAAAAAAGTATGATAAACTATACATATAGAATATCATACTTTTATTAGTTATAAAAATTGGGGTGATAAAATGAAAAAGAATAAGAAAATAAAGACTATAATTATCATAGTAATTATATTAGCAATTTTGCTTATAGGTTCTGCCTTAATATATTATTTTATAGAAAACCAAGATAAAGACATAGTATATAATGATTATACTATTTATGAAGGAACAACAGGAACGCTAGAAGAATATGACCCATCTATTACAGTAGATGGATTAAATGCCGGAGAAAATGCTTATTATATAAGAGGTAAAATATCTGCTAAAGATGATAAATCGTTTTCAGTTATAACCTATAATTTGTATGATAAAGACAATAATCTTTTAGGAACCGCTGTTGCAGGATTGAATTCTTTAGAAAAAGATAAAGTTTATGATTTTGAAGCAATAGCACTATTAGAACAAAATGATTTAACAAACATTGATCACTATGAATTAGAAAGTGTAGAATTAGGAAATTAGGAGGGATAAATATGGCCTTTAAAGATAAAATTCAAAAATTTATTGGAGACGAACCAGAAGCAGAAACATCATCAACTTCAGATAATGAATATTATAAAGACACATTTAAAGAAACAACTAAATCTGGTAGCAAAATGATTCTCTTGGAACCACGTGCTTTTTCTGAAGCTCAAAATATTGTAGATTATTTGAAAAATAGAGATACAGTAGTAGTTAATTTAAAAAGAGTAACTCCTGAAATAGCTAAAAGAGTGGTAGACTTTTTAAGTGGAGCAGTTTATGCTATTGGGGGAGATCTTCAAAAATTAGGAAGTGGTATATTCTTATGTACACCAAATAATGTTAACGTCGAAGGAAAAATGAGTGACGGAGATAAAGTAGTCAAAAAAGAAGTAAAAAAAGATAGTGAAGAATTTGATTGGTAATAAATAAATTTAGAAGGTGGTATTATGAACGAGTTTACAAATGTAACCGGAGGATATAACAAAGAAGAAGTAAATGAATTTGTTAGTTATGTAATAAAAAAAACTGAAGAGAATATTCTTACTATAAAGAAACAAAAAGATGAAATAGAAAAATTAAAACTAGAAAATGAAAGACTTAAAAAATTAGAAAATTCATATCTTTACATTCAAAATCAAATTGAAAATACCGCCAACGAAATTAAAAGTAATGCCAAATATGAAGCTGAATTAATTATAAAAGAAGCTAAAGATAATGCTAGTAATATTGTAAATGATGCTCTAATAAAAGCAGAAAAATTAGAAAATGAAAAAAATGCCCTTAGTCAATCGATCAAAAATTATAAAAAAAAGGTAAAAACAAATTTATTAGAGCAATTAGAATTAATTGATGAAATAGAAATTCTTTAAAACTATTGCACAATTAAATCAAATATGTTATTATACAAACATCTTGCAAATGACGAAGACGGAAATATATGATATTTATAAGCGAGCTAGGTATGGTGAGAGCTAGTAAAATTAGTATATTTTAGATCACTTCTGATGCTTTTTATTAACAATAAAACGAATAAGCGCGTTATAGCTAATAAGACTAATATAGTAAAATAAGGTGGTACCACGGGTAATAACTCGTCCTTTGGTAACACCTTTTTATATTGTAAGGAGGAATAATATGTTTAAAGAACTAGAAAAAGGAAAAACTAGTGATGTAGAAAAAAAACTATCTAAGTATTGGGAAGAAGAAGATATCTTAAATAAAAGCATAAAACAAGGTAAAGACTATTATGTCTTTTATGATGGACCTGCAACAGCTAATGGATTTCCAGGACTTCATCATATGGTAGCAAAGTTTATAAAAGACTCAATTTGCAAATATAAATCTATGCAAGGGTATAAAGTAATAAGAAAAGTTGGATGGGATACTCATGGATTACCAGTAGAGTTAGCAGTAGAAAAAGAATTAGGCTTTAAATCTAAAACTGATATAGAAAAATATGGAATAGAAGAATTTAACAAAAAATGTCGTGAAAGTGTTTGGAAAAATGAAAAAGCTTTTAGTGACCTAACAGTAAGAATGGGCCAATTTATTGACCTAAAACATCCTTATGTAACTTATGATAATAATTATATAGAAACAGAGTGGTGGATTCTAAAAAAATTCTTTGATGAAGGATTATTTTACGAAGGGCATAAAATCGTTCCATACTGCTCTCGTTGTGGTACAGGGCTTGCATCCCATGAAGTAGCACAAGGATACAAAGAAGTAAGTGTTGATACTGTAACAGTTACTATGAAGAAAAAAGATGAAGACGCATACTTTTTAGTGTGGACAACAACACCTTGGACCTTAATAGCAAATGTTGCTTTATGTGTAAATCCAAAAGAAGATTATGTAAAAGTAGAATCAATGGGATATAAATTTATTCTTGCTAAAAAACTAGTATCAAAAGTGCTAGGAGAAAACGTAAAAATACTTGAAGAATATAAAGGAAAAGATCTAGAAGGAGTAGAGTATGAACAATTAATCCCAAGTCTAAAAGTAGACAAAAAAGCTTTTTATGTAACTTGTGATGAATATGTAACAATGGAAGATGGAACAGGAGTAGTTCACCTAGCACCAGCCTTCGGGGAAGATGATTCTAAAGTAGGGAAAAAATATAATTTGCCATATTTAAATCCAGTCGGAGAAGATGGATGTTATACTGAAGGGCTTTGGAAAGGCATGAATGTATTTGATGCTGATTTAGAAGTTATAAAGTATTTAAAGAAAGAAGATAAATTGTTCAAAAAACAAAAAATAGTTCACAACTATCCTCATTGCTGGAGATGTGGAACCCCTCTTCTTTATTATTCAAAACCAAGCTTCTATTTAGAAATAACAAAAATAAAAGATAAAATAGTAAAAGCCAATAAAACAGTAAATTGGTATCCATCATATGTAGGAGAAAAGCGTTTTGGCAACTGGCTTGAAAACTTAAATGACTGGGCTATTTCCAGAAATAGGTATTGGGGAACCCCACTTCCTTTATGGAGATGTGAATGTGGGTCTATGGAAATGATAGGATCACGAAAAGAATTAATTGAAAAATCTATAGAAAAAATAGATGAAAATATAGATTTACATAGACCTTATGTTGATGATATTCATATTAAATGTAAATGTGGAAAAGAAATGAAGAGAGTTGAAGACGTAATAGATTGTTGGTTTGATTCAGGATCTATGCCATTTGCTCAATATCATTATCCATTTGAAAATGAAGAAATTTGGAAAACTCAATTTCCTGCAGACTTTATTGCCGAAGGAATAGATCAAACTAGAGGATGGTTTTATACATTACTTGTAATATCTGTATTCGTAAAAGGAATATCTCCATATAAAAATGTTTTGGTTAACGATTTATTATTAGATGCTGAAGGTAAAAAAATGAGTAAATCGAGAGGAAATATAGTCGAACCATTTAGTGCTATGGAAGAATATGGTGCAGACACAGTAAGATTTTATTTACCATATACATCGCCAGTATGGACTCCTCTTAAATTTGACATAAATGGTTTAAAAGAAGTACATTCTAAATTCTTTAATCCATTAAGAAATACTTATTCATTTTTTGCACTATATGCTAATATTGATAAAATAGATCCACGAAACTATAAAGTAGAATATAACGATTTAGAAGAAATAGATAAATGGTTATTATCAAAATATAATAAATTAGTAAAAAATGTCACTGAATATTTTGAAGAATATGATTTACATAAAGTAGTAAAAGAATTAACCAATTTCGTATCAGAAGAATTATCAAATTGGTATATAAGAAGAAATAGAAAAAGATTTTGGGGTAGTGATTTAGATAATTCTAAAAAATGCGTTTACTATACAACATATGAAGTATTAAAAGGATTATCCAAACTAATCGCACCAATTACACCATTTATCTCTGAAGAAATTTATCGCAACTTAACAAATGAAGAATCTGTACATTTAGCAAAATTTCCAACATATAATGAAAATTTAATAAATGAAGATATAGAAAAAAGAATGGATTTAGTAAGAAACTTAATTTCATTAGGAAGAAATGTACGTGAAGAAGAAAAAATAAAAGTAAGACAACCTATATCTGAAGTAATATTAGATGGTAAAAATAAAGAAATATTAAAAGGTTTAGAAGAATTAATAAAAGAAGAATTAAATGTCAAAAACATAATATTTGAAAATGATTTAACTAAATATATGAATTTATCTGTAAAACCTAACTTTAAAGAAGCCGGAAAAATATTAGGAAATAAAATGAAAGACTTTGTAAAATTCCTATCTAATTTATCAGAAGAAGAAATAGAAAATATTCAAAAAGGTAAAACTCTAAGTTTTGAAGGTATTGAAATAACAAATAACTTAATAGAAGTTAAAATATCATCCAAAGAAGGCATGAGTGTAGCTATGGAAGATAAGAACTTCATCATTTTAAATACAACTCTAACTGAAGAATTAATAAAAGAAGGTATAGCTAGAGAAGTCGTTTCAAAAGTTCAAAATTTAAGAAAAGAAAAAGACTTTGATATCGAAAATAGAAT